>JAGMAB010000001.1 GCA_023131055.1 Candidatus Parcubacteria bacterium
ATTGAATTGGCAAAGACATTTAGCGGAGAGAGTTCTGGAAGATTTATCAACGGCGTTTTGGGAACAGTTTTCAAAGAAATTGAAAAGTGAACAGTAATTATGAAAGATTTTTCCAAATTTGAACAAAAATTAGATATTAATTTTAAAAATAAGGATTTGCTTACCCAGGCGTTTATTCATCGTTCTTATTTGAATGAAAACCCTAAATTTTATTTAGAGCATAATGAACGCTTGGAATTTTTAGGCGATGCGGTTTTGGAACTGGTTGTTACCGAAGAAATTTTTAAGAAATATCCGGAAAAAGCGGAAGGAGAATTAACTAATTGGCGCGCCGCTTTGGTTAACGCCAAGATGTTGTGTAAAATTGCCCAAGATTTAGGTTTTAATGATTTTCTGTTATTGTCGCGGGGAGAAACAAAAGAATTAGGCAAAGCAAGACAATATATTTTAGCCAATACTTTTGAGGCGTTTATCGGCAGTTTGTATCTTGACCAGGGATTTAATGTTTGCAAAGATTTTATTAAAAAACATTTAATAAAAGAACTTCCACATATTATTGAAGCAGGTCTTTTCAGGGACGCTAAATCCTGTTTTCAGGAACAAGCGCAGGAGAAAAAAGCTATTACTCCTGTTTATAAGGTTTTGGAAGAAAAAGGACCTGACCATGCCAAGCACTTTGTTATCGGGGTTTTTCTTGACAATGAATTAGCCGGTAAAGGCCAGGGCTTTTCAAAACAAGAAGCCGAAGAACAAGCGGCTAAAAACGCATTGGAAATAAATAAATGGCAAAATTAAAATTATGTTAACTATTAGATTTTTTAGAACCGGTAAAAAACATCAACCTTTTTTTAAGATTGTAGTCACTGATAAAAGAAAACCGCCTAAATCCGGCAGGTTTGTGGAAGAGGTTGGTTTTTATAATCCTTTAACTAAAGAAAAAAATTTAAAAGCACAAAGAGTTAAGTATTGGCTCGCAAAAGGAGCCCAGCCTTCTGACACGATTCACAATTTATTGGTTTCAGAAAAAATTGTCGCGGGCAAAAAAATCGCTTTGCATAAAAAACCTAAAAAGAAGGAAGAAAAGAAAGAAAAACCAGCAGAAGTAAAACCAAAGGAAGAGAAACCAACAGAAGAAAAACCAACAGAAAAGAAGGAGCCGGTTCCCGCTATGCTTGACAAAAAAACAAAACAAGAATAATATATTAACAGTAGCTTTAATGAATAGAAAGGTCGCCGCCCCGAGAGGAGCGAGCCTTGACCAAGGTCGGGGGCTACTAGAAATGACAAAATGAGTAATTCAGTTAAGAATTATGGCAGAAAAAAAATTATCAGATCAAGAATTTCTTGAACATATTATCAAGGCCTTAGTTGATCACCCAGAAGATGTTAAAGTTGACCGCAAGGTTGATGAAATGGGAGTTTTACTTTCTTTAAAAGTGAACTCTGAAGATATGGGTCAGATCATCGGCAAAGAGGGTTCTACGGCCAGAGCTATTAGAAATTTGGTTCGCATTGTCGGTCTTAAAAATCACGCTCGCGTGAATTTGAAGATTGAGGAACCTGAAGGCGGTAGAACTGCTCCTGTTAGGGAAGAAAAAGCTCCTGCGGGAGAAAAAGGAATTGAAGATTTGAAACTGTAAAAAAAACAGTTTACGAACTCAAAAAACAGTGTTAACATTTGGTTAACGCTGTTTTTGTATGAAATTTGACATAATCACAATATTTCCAGAGATTTTTGATTCTTATTTAAAAGAGAGCTTGATTTCTCGCGCGCGGAAAAAGAAATTGCTTAAGATTAATATCTATAATTTAAGAAAATATACAAAAGACGCGCACAAAACTGTTGATGACAGGCCTTTTGGCGGGGGATTGGGAATGGTATTCAAAGTAGAACCGATATTTAAGGCGGTTACCGCCTTAAAGCGAAAAGCGAAAAGCGAAAAGCGAAAAACAAAAATTATTCTTTTTACGCCGCGGGGAAAACAATTTAATCAAAAAATGGCGTATCAATTTTCTAAATTAGACCATTTGATTATGATTTGCGGCAGATATGAAGGAGTGGACGAGAGAGTGGCGAAACATATTGCTGACATAGAATTGTCAATCGGACCTTATGATTTAATGGGCGGAGAATTGCCGGCAATGGTGGTAATTGAAACAATGGCTCGTTTAATTCCAGGTATTATTGGCAAACCGGAATTATTAAAGCAGAGAATTCCAATTAAGCGCGGCAGGCAGGGCAGGGGATTTATTGAATATCCGCAATACACTCGCCCGCCAAAATTTTTTGTTAAAAAACTTAGGCGGGCAAGACCAGAAGTTTGGCAAGTGCCAAAAGTTTTATTGTCAGGCAATCACAAAAAAATACAGGAGTGGCGTCAAAAACATCAAAAAATCATTGAAAAATGAAAAAAATTGTGCTAAACTATAAAAGATTGGGTAGGTACCTAAGCGGCCAACAGGACGTGGCTGTAAACCACGTAGCTTCGGCTTTCGGGGGTTCGAATCCCTCCCTGCCCACAAAAATGCCAGGATAGCTCAGACGGTTAGAGCACGGCATTGGTAATGCCGAGGCCAGCGGTTCAACTCCGCTTCCTGGCTCATATGAAAAATAAAAAGGAAATCAAAAACATCACTAATTTTTTGTTTGAGGTCGGCAGTTTGAAAAGAATAATCAGAAGCGGTTATCAGACATTGGGTTCTGGTGGAGAAACAATTGCCGAGCATACTTTTTGCTGCGCCGTGATTGGTTATTCTTTAGCGAAAATGGAAAAAGCCGATGAAAATAAAGTATTAAAAATGTGTCTTTTTCACGACCTTTTGGAAACCAGAACCGGCGACTTAAATCTTGTAAATAAACAATATAATAAAGCATTTGAAGAAAAAGCCAGAAAAGACCAATGTCAGAACCTGCCTTTTGGAAAAGAAATGCTAAAATTGCTTTCTGAATATGAAAAAAGAAAAACCAAAGAAGCGATTTTAGCCAAAGATGCTGATTTTTTAGAAGAGATGTGTCAACAAAAAGAACATTATGAAACTGGCAATTCCCGAGCGTTAGAATGGATGGAATATACAAAAAAGAGGTTAAAAACAAAAATAGCAAAACAAATCGCCGAACAAATTATAAAAAATAAAGTCAAAGATTGGTGGTGGAATTTAGTAGTTAAATGAATCAATTAAAAATATGGCAAAAAAGAAACCGTTTATAAAACTTCAATGTAAGGAATGCAAAAGAATAAATTATTTTATCCATAAATCAAAAAAAATGGTTGAGGAAAAGTTAGAATTGAAAAAATTCTGCAAGTGGTGCAGAAAGCATACTTTACACAAAGAAATGAAGAAGTAATATGGAGATAAAAATTATCAAAGATTCAATAAGTAAAAAAGAGATTATTGATATTGCTAAAAAACAATTTGGTGATTTGGTAAAAGCAGTAGTTGATGTAGAGCAGGAAATAATAGCTATAGGCGGTGAAATGCACGCTGATGAAGAAGTGGCGTTAATGGAACAGGAAGGGTCAAAACGAGAACACACTTGGGGTATAAATATATATCCTGAAAAAGCAGATGAAGAAAGAATTGAGTTTGATTCAATAATTAATATTAAACCTTTTTGTAATAATCGCTCACGAAATGTAGAAAATCTGGAAATAAAGGAGAAAATTAAGATTATTATAAATAAATTAGTTGTTGAGTGAAAATATGAAACCTATTCATAAAGAATTAGCTGAAGGAAGATGGTTTCAGCTTTCACTCTGTGAGCAGCTTGGAAATATCGGAAGTGAGGTGGGTCGGGCGCAACGATGGTTTAATAAAGATGAAAAACTTTATCAGGGCGCGGTTGAGCGAACGCTTGAGCTTTTTGATTTGACGCTTGCTGATTCGCGTTGGAAAGGGCGTTTAAGAGAGATTGGCCGTTTGAGAGAAGTATTTTGCGACGCTATTACTGGTGGTAAAGAATATAAAAGCACGCTCAAAGGCATAGAACGATATTTGTTTCCTTTTGCGTTTCTTTCGCGGCGCTAAATTAATAAGTGATAAATTTGGGGGACGTGGTGAAATGGCTATCATGAGAATCTCCAAAATTCTTGTTCTAGGTTCGAATCCTAGCGTCCCCGCATTTGCCTAATTACGGATTACACACACAAATTACAAAAATTAATAAAATTTATGGAAAAAGAAAAAACTGAAAAATTAAAACATTCAGCAAACATTTTTTCATGGAGAATAAACGAGACAGAATTAAATTATCAAGTAGATAATTATTCTAAACTCAAAATAACCGAATCGTATCGTGGAATTTCAGTTTTGATTACCACTGCCTTATTAGGTATTTCGATATTGCTTGCCCTCTTTAATTTATATCCTTTAGAAGAAATTTTATATGGGCTTATTATTTATGTTCCAATACTTTTATTTGTTTATAAAGGTCATCGCTGGGCTATAGTAGCTCTAATGATATTGTGGACATTTGAAAAAGGATATCAATTTATTGAGGTTGGCGGAATTATGCCACTTATTTGGTGGGTAATTATAACACCTTATTTTTATAGAGTATTAAAAGTTGAAAACAAACGACGGAAATTACCAATGAATCAAAGTACAATTAGCGATCAATGTTTCTGTAGTCATTGCGGAGAAGTAATAAATACTGACGCAAAATTTTGTGCGAAGTGCGGCACTAAAATTTAAGTAATATGCTTTGTAAAAATTGCGGAAAAAAATCAGAGGGTAATGAGAAGTTTTGTACCAGTTGTGGTGCTTCTTTTTCAGATATTATTATCAACGAAGAAAAATCTTCTAATGTTGGAGGGATTATTACGATTCTTATAATTCTTGCGGTTATTGGTTTTGGTATTTACGGTTCGTTAGACGAGGAATCTATAGAGACAAATAATCAAGGTATATCGAGTTTCGATGCTGGTGATAGCGAGCAGGCAATTCAACAGTTTCAACGTGCTTCTATCGAAGCTGTCGGAGACGATACAAAAATGAATACGCTAATAAATCTTGGTTATGTGTATTCAAGCGAGTTACAATATCAACAGGCACTGCAGTCCTTTAGAGAAGCACTTACTTATGCAAATAAAGAATCGTTTGAATATTTTTTAATTTCCGGGGAGATAGCATTACTTGAATGGAAACCCAATGCGGCAAAAATTAGTTATAATAAAGCGTACATGTTACGCCCCAATGATTTTCAGATAAATAATGCACTTAATTTGTTTTATCTTGATGACGAGGTATCTCCGTACTATGTTGATTATTCAAAAGCCCTTCAGTATGCGCAAAAAGCGTATGATGTTAGTGGGGCAGATGTAAAAAATATAGCGAAAGAAAATCTTGCCATAGCCCATTTTTTTAATGAAAATTATGACCAATCTATATTATTACTCTCTTCATTCGATGTAGATACAAAACCTTATATTGCATATTGGCTCGGTTGGGCATATGCTTCCAAAGAAGACGAGGTCAAGGCAAAATTTTATTTTCAAAAAGCTGTAGATGCTGGGGTAGAGGTAGAACAAGAAGTTTATGATTATCTATATCTTTATTAAATATGTTTTGTGTAAATTGCGGAAGCGAAATAAAAAAAGGTTCAAAATTTTGTACTAAATGCGGCAATAAATTTGAGCAAGTTCAACAAGCGGAAGTGAAGAAAAAGTTTTTTGATATCAAAAAACTTTTTCTTACTATTATCGTTGTTGGTGTTATATCTACTGGATTTTTTTTCTATTATCAAAATTCTTTCTCAGAAAAAATTGATTACGATATTGCTTCTGTAGTTGTAAATATTTATTGCGAAGGAAAAACAGAAGAAGAATCCTCGGGAGGTTCGGGAATAATTTTTTCTGAAGACGGATTAATATTAACAAATGCTCATATTATCCCCGAAAGTGCAAGAAATGATATTTATATTGATGAAACTATTTGTCTTGTTACTTTACCTGACCCAGACACTGGTTCTCCGAATGAAATTTATTACGCTTATCCAATTTTTGCCGAAGGATTAAGCGATGAATATGATCTTGTCTTTATGTAAATTCACGATGTGTTTTATGATCACGAAGAGGGTAAGGCGTATGGAGAATATCCAAAAAAATTTCCAATGTATGCCAATAAAAAGCAGTGCAGTGATGATGATATAAAACTTGGCGAGCCAGTAAGGGTTTATGGATACCCTGCGATTACTGGCGGATATGCACTTACAATAACGGACGGCGTAGTGAGTAGTTTACTGATTGATGAAGGTTTAATAATCACTTCGGCAAAAATTAGTTACGGTAATTCTGGTGGATTGGCTGTAGATCAAAATGGTTGTATGATTGGCATACCGTCAATGATAATTGGGGACGAAAACGAAAGTTTTGGAGTTATAATCTCAAATGATATCATCAACGAATTTATTGCGAGATTAGAGTTATTGAAATAATAGATACTATCTCACTTTCCGAAAAAAGAATAACTTGGCAAAAAGAAAAGAGGGTGTAAAAAAACAGACTAGCGAAAGCAGGGGATAGCCCCTTGTTTTTTGTTGAAATGCGAAATGATTGAAAAAAAAACAAGAAATAATTAGTAATAAGGTGGGGTAAAAAATTTGCCATTTTTCTTTTTAATGTGTAAAATAAATTTATGACTAATGAAATAACACCATTTTGCTAAAATCAGCAAAATGGTCAAAATTGGCTCAAATACGATTAGAAAACATAAAGAAGAAAATTAAAGAAGCTTAATATGAATAAAGTAGTTTTAATATCTGTAATTATTGGCGTATTGATATTTGGTGTTTATCAGGGTTTTCTTAAAAAAGAAGAACCGAGTTTTGATTTGGTTGAAGTAATACAAGGAGAGCTTTTCCAAGAAATTTCCGAAACAGGAATGGTTAAAAAAGGAAATGGCTTGGAACTTGGTTTCAAAAATTCGGGCAGGCTTGAAAAAATATATGTTGAAGTTGGCGATGAAGTTAAATCAGGACAATATATTGCAAAAATAGAAACAAGCCAATTACAAATTCAGGTTCAGGAAGCAAAGGCAAATTTAACTATTTTTCAATCAAAATTAAACAAATTATTAGCAGGCGCCAGCCAGGAAGAAATTCAAATTACTGAAACCAAAATTGCTATTGCTGAAATTTCTTTTGCCAATGCCGAGCAAAACTTAAAAGATGTTCAGGCAGATGCTGAGCAAGACCTAAAAAGCGCTAATGAAGACGCTTTGAATGTTTTAGACGATTGTTACTTAAAATCATATAACGCTTTTAATTCAGTTGATTTAATTCAAAGGACATATTTTAGCGGAAATGACCAGGATAGCATTAATGTTAAAGAAAACAAAAATAAAATTGAACAAGCTGTTAAAGCAGATACAGATCTCTCGCAAATGGAAAATAATTTAGAAATTATTTCTGATGCATTAAAAATTATCAGAGAGATTTGCGAAGAGCCAAGTTATCGCAGTATAGTTTCCTCAACAGATAAGACATCTTTAGATAATCAAAGAACTTATATCAGCACAGGTTTGACCAACATTACTGATACTCAACAAACTATTTCCTCAACTATTACAACTAATGAATCTTTGCTTAACACTGCTCAAGCGCAGGTTTCTTCAGCTGAAGGCAGTCTTCAGACATCTCAAGACGAACAAGCCCTGTTGATAGCTTCGCCAAGAGAGCAAGACATTGATTTATACCAAGCCCAGGTAAAACAGGCGCAAGCCAAAGTTAATCTTTTAGAAAATCAAATTGCCGAGGCGATTCTTAAAAGCCCTATTAAAGGACAAATTACCAAAGTAAACAAAAAACCGGGCGAATTGGTTCAATTAACAGATATTGTTCTTATACTTTTGCCTTCGGTTCCGTTTGAAATAGAAACAGATATTTATGAAGAAGATGTTGTGAAAATAAACATTGGAAATCCAGTAGATATTTCTTTAATCGCTTTTCCTAATAAAATTTTCACAGGTAAAGTTATATCCATTGATCCGGCTGAAAAACTGGTTGAAGGAGTAGTTTATTACAGAATAATTATTGCTTTTGAGGAAATACCAGAAGGAGTTAAACCGGGAATGACAGCTGATTTAATTATTAAAACAGCTAAAAAAGAAAATGTTTTAATGATTGATGAAGAAGCAATTCAGAAAAAAGATGATAAAGTTTTTGTTGAAGTTTTAAAAGATGGGGAAATTGAAGAAAGAGAAATAGAAACAGGCCTTTTAGGCAGTGATGATATGCTTGAGATTATTTCAGGACTTATAATAGGAGAAAAAGTAATTTTAAGATGAATCCAGAGCCAATCATTAAATTAGAAAATGTCTGGAAGATTTATCAGTTGGGAAAGACAGAATTGGTCGCGCTAAAAGGATTAAGCCTGGAAATTAATCCAGGCGCTTTTGTGGCAGTTATGGGAGCTTCCGGGTCAGGGAAATCCACTCTTTTGAATATGATTGGGTGTTTAGATGTTCCGACAAAAGGAAAAGTTTATTTGAAAGGAAAAGATATTGCAAAAATGACGGAAAGTGAACTTGCCCAGTTTAGGGGAAAAGTATTGGGCTTTGTTTTTCAGGAGTTTAATTTGATTTCTCATATTAACTGTTTAGAAAATGTGATGTTTCCTATGATTTTTCAAGGTGTCCCGCCTCTAAAAAGAAAAGAAAAAGCGCAAGAAATTTTAAAAATGGTTGGCTTGGAAAATAGAATGGTTCACCAGCCAATGGAACTTTCCGGCGGCGAAAGGCAAAGAGTGGCGCTGGCAAGGGCATTTGCCAATAATCCGGAAGTGATTATAGCTGATGAACCTACCGGAAATCTTGATTCAACCACCGGAAAAATGATAATGGAATTATTAAAAGATTTTCATATAAAACAAGGTAAGACAATGATTATTGTTACTCATGATCCGAATATCGCAAATTACGCCGAAGAAATAGTAAATATTAAAGACGGACAAATAGTTAAGAATCATTTAACTATGAAGAAAGTTTTATGGAGCAAATAGAAGAATACTTTAAAATCGCGTTAAGAAATATACGAACCAGACGATTAAGAAGTTTATTAACTGTTTTAGGAATTATTATTGGCGTGTTTTTGATAATTTCTTTGCTTTCTTTAAGCGAAGGATTAAAAACAACAATTAACCAGCAATTACAGTCAATGGGCGGAGAAATGGTTATGGTAATGCCCGGAGGCGAAGAAGATATTTTTACCAGTATGCTCTTTGGCGGCGAAAAACTGCAAAAACAAGATATTGAAGCAATTAAAAAAGCAAAAGGCGTAGATAAAGTTTTAGGATTTTCTTATACCGGGACAGTAGCCAGATATAAAGACGAATCAAAACAAATCGCTATGTGCGGTTACGACCCCTGGAAAGAAAGTTTAGATGTTTTGAGTATTTTTCAGGGTTGGAGTTTGTCTGAAGGAAGATGGCCAAGCAAGGGAAATCAGATTTTAATCGGCCAATATATAGCTAATGAAATTTTTTCAAAAAAGATAAAAGCCGGTTCAGAAATGGTAATAAAAGGAAAAAAGTTTGAGGTGGCGGGAATATTAAATTCCTTGGGAAATAAGCAGGATGACAGCATGATTTATATGGATATGAAGGTATATCAGAATTTAACCGGAGAAAAACAAGGGACTGCCGCATACGCGATAGTTAAACTTGAACAAGGAGCAGACGAAAATGTGGTAAAAACAGCGATTGAAGACAGTCTTGAAAAGACAAGAAAAAGAAGAGCCGGGACAGATGTTGCTGATTTTTCCGTTATTACCTCAGAAAAAATGGGAGAGATGGTGGATACTATTTTAGGCATAATTCAGGTTGTTATTATTGGATTTGCCAGCATTGCCATTGTCGTGGGCGGTATTGGAATTACAAATAGTATGTTCACTTCGGTCAGGGAAAGAACTAAAGAAATAGGAATTATGAAAGCGATAGGAGCCAAAAATTCAGCAATTCTTGCAATCTTTTTAATTGAATCAGGAATAGTGGGGATTTTTGGAGGCGTAGGCGGAGTATTATTTGGCAGTATTCTTGCTAAAGGAATTGATTATTATGGCCAGATTAATCCAACATTTTATTTTACAACAACTATTTCTCCCTGGATGATTATTTTCGCTTTAGTTTTTTCTTTTTCTATAGGATGTTTAGCGGGATTTTTTCCTGCCAGGTCGGCGGCTAAACTCAAACCGGTAGAAGCATTAAGAAAATACGAGTAAAATTATGTATTCATTAATTTTTTTAGCAGGATTTTGCGGCGGAGCAATCAGAGGATTGGTCGGCTTTATCAAACACCAATATTCCTATAAAAATGTTGGTTTCAATCTGCCTTATTTTTTTGGAATGCTTTTTCTTTCAGGCACAGTCGGTGTCTTATGCGCGGCTTCCGTGAATGAATTAGGAATTGGTTTTTTGGACATAAGTTATTTTTCGCCGGCTTTAGCTTTTATTATCGGGTATGCCGGCGGTGATTTTATTGAAAATATCTATAAAATCATTGTCAAAAAATCGTCATTGTATCCGGAAAACAAAAAATTAACAAAATGAAATCAGACAAAAACTTCAATACTGCGAAGTATAGAAGTTTTTGTCGGTTTTTAAAAAATGAATCCGTTAATCAATTATCTTCTTAGTATAAATATCCTTAAAACGCCGGGAATTATTGAAGCGTTTGAAAAAATTGACAGAAAAGATTTTGTTCCAGAAGAATTGAAAAAAGAAGCTTATTATGACAGGCCATTGCCTATTGGTTTTGGCCAGACAATTTCTCAGCCATTGGTTGTGGCGTTTATGTTAGAACAGCTTCAGCCAAAATTAGATGATAAAATTCTGGATATTGGAACCGGCTCTGGCTGGACAACAGCTTTACTGGCTGAAATCGTTGGCCCAAAAGGTAAAGTGATAGCGATAGAACTTGTTTCTGAACTTATGGAGTTCGGTAAAAATAATGTGGCAAAATATAATTTTATAGAAAAGGGGCTCGTGGAATTTATTTGCGCTGACGGTTCAAAAGGATACAAGCAAGAAGCGTGTTTTGACAAAATTCTTGCTTCGGCAAGCGCCCAGAAACAAATTCCTAATGCTTGGAAAGAACAGGTAAAAATAGGAGGCAGAATTGTCACGCCAGTGAGTTCTTCAATTTGGCTGTTTGTCAAAAAAAGCCAAGACAAATTTGAAGAAACCGAATATCCCGGTTTCGCCTTTGTGCCATTAATAGAAAAGTAATTTTATTTGATGAGAAAATTTTTAATTATATTTATTTTATCCTTTGTATTTTTTTTCTTTTTTATTTCCTGGATTACCCCTTGTTATAAAAATGGTCTTTTTGAAGTGGAGCAAGGGCAGGGTTTGTGTCAAATAGCGGAAAATCTAAAAAAGCAGGGATTTATCCAGATGGAATTTCCCTTTTATAGTTATGTTTTATTAAAGGGCAAGTCCCAAAATCTGAAATCAGGAGTTTATTTATTTACCGCTTATGACACATTTTTAAGCATTGCTGAAAAAATAATTTCTGACGAAGCGATTAAAATGAAAATTACCATTATTGAAGGATGGAAAATAATAGATATCGGCGGCTATTTAGAAGATAAAGGCATTGTTTCTCGGGCTAAACATTTTTACGGCTTGGGTTCAGAGTTGCGCAATAAAGATTTTTCTCTTGATTTTGTTTTTTTAGAGGATGTAAATATAAAGGGAGTAATGGGATTAGAGGGATTTCTTTTTCCCGACACTTATGAAATCAATCCGGGAATGGGCATTACCAAGATAGTTGAAAAAATGCTTAATAATTTTGACAAAAAATTGACGCTGGAAATAAGACAAGAAATTGAAAAACAAAACAAAACAATTTTTGACATTGTAACAATGGCTTCTTTAATTGAAAAAGAAGTAAAAACAAAACAAGACAAAGAACTTGTTTCTGGAATTTTATGGAAACGGCTGGAAATAAATATGCCTTTACAAGTAGATTGTGAACTTAAAACATATGAAAACCTAGGTCTTCCAATAGGTCCGATTTGTAATCCGGGGCTTAAAAGCATAATCGCGGCAATTGAGCCAAAACACAGCGAGTATTTGTATTATCTTTCCACTCCTGAAGGAGAAACAATTTTTAGCAAAACATTAGAAGAGCATAACATAGCCAAAGCAAAGTATTTAAAGTAATGGTGTTGACAAAGGATTGATAATTTACTAAACTAATAATACTGCAGACAAGGGGCATAAAATTAAGACCTCTCGAGGTAAAAAGTTTTTAACATTGTCTGCGGTAAAACGCGGATTTTTTAATTTTATATCATGGCACTTACAAAGGAACAAAAACAAAATATTCTGGAGGATTTAGAAGAAAAAATTAAAAAACAAAAAGCGCTTATTTTTGTTGATTTTACCGGTGTAAAAGTAAAAAACCTTTCTGAATTAAGAAAAGAATTAAAAAGCAATGAAAACGAGTTAAAAGTAGCTAAAAAAACTTTAATGAACATTGCTTTAAAGAAACTGGGAATAGAGATTGAACCGGATAAATTAAAAGGAGAAATCGGTTTAACATTTGGATATAAAGACGGATTGTCTTTGGCTAAGACAATTTATCAGTTTTCTTTAAAAAACGAGAATTTGAAAATTTTAGGAGGTTATTTTGAAAAGAAGTTTTTGGATGCCGAGCAAATTATTGAATTAGCTAAATTACCAAGCAAAGAAGAACTTTTGGCAAGATTTGTCGGCAGTATTTCTAGTCCAATATCAAATTTTGTAAATGTTTTACAAGGAAACATTAAAGGTCTGATATATACATTAAAACAAATTAAAGTATAAAATTATGGTTGAAGAACAAAAAAAAGAAGAAGTAAAACCAGAAGAACAAAAAGAAAAACAAAAAGAAGAATTAAAGGAAGAGCCTAAAGAAGAGATAAAAGAACAGCCTAAAGAGGAACCTAAAGCAGAGAAAAAAGAAGAGAAAAAAGAAGAGAAAGAAGAGAAAAAGGAAGAAAAGCCGGTTAAGATTCCGGAAAAGTTTAAGAAATTAGTTGAAGAAATTGAAAAAATGAGTGTTTTGGATTTATCTGAATTGGTAAAGATTTTAGAAAAAAAGTTCGGGGTTTCAGCGGCTGCTCCGGCAGCAGCGGCGGCTCCGGCAGGAGCTGTCCCGCCAAGCGGGACGCCAGCAGAAGAAAAAAGTGTCTTTAATATTGAGTTGAAAGAAATAGGCGATAAAAAAATTGAAGTGATTAAAGCAGTAAGGGATATTACTCAAAAGGGCTTAAAAGAATCCAAGGATTTGGTTGACGCTGCTGCTAAGGAACCTCAAACAGTGAAAGAAAATGTCAAGAAAGAGGAAGCAGAAGAAATAAAGAAAAAATTTGAAGCAGCAGGCGCCAAAGTGGAATTGAAATAAACTACTGAAATAAAACTTAAACCCGACCTCATAACAGGGCCGGGTTTTTGTATAATCTTCTTTTTTAAAATTGTACTTGATAAACTTTTGAGTTGTTTAAGAGGTGAATTGTTTTTCCATCACCGGAAACAGCAAAATCCAGAAGATTGTCAAATTTTTCGTTCTGGAATTGTTTAATAATTTGACCATCTTTATCTAAAATAACTATTCTTTTTTCACAAGGTTCTAAAACATAAAGATAGGGGAGCGTTTCAAGAGTAAAAATTCGCGAGAAATTTTCAGGAAAAGGAGAAATATCTAAAACAAAGGTTTCCTGGATTTTTCCGGCATAATATCTGTTTATAGAGTTATCCTGATTAAGAATCCAAATGCTTCCGTCTATTGCTATTGATTTTGCTCCAATCAATGAATCAGATTTTGTCCAAACTTTTGGCTCTGCCCAAATTTGCTCTCCTAATAAAGCATATTTTATTATTTCACCGTCTATATTATTCAAAGAATAAAGGTTTGAATTGTAATCGCAAAAGATGTTAGATTCAAAATTCTCAGGAGCATTTTCTTTTAAAACAGACATTTTTTTAGAAATAAACTCATTTTCATCAAAATCCTGTACTATTAATAGTTCTTTTGCTCCTAAATCTAATTTTGTTTGTTCTTCTTTTGCTTGAAAAACAAAAAATCCAGTAGCAAGTAATAAAATAAAAATTGAAATTAGAATTAATTTCTTGTTTCTAATCAAATTGTTGAAATTTTGCTTTACTTTCAGACCAAAATTTTGACAAAGAATTTTAATTCTTTTGAACAAAGTAAAATTAAAATGGGGAATAGCGATTTGGATTTTTGGAGGCCATTTCAAAGGAAATCCTTTAGTTATTTTCTTAACAGATATAATCTCTCTTTTTTGCGTTTTGGTTTCTTTACTTAAAGAAATTAACAAACAAACTCCTGAAATTTTCAAAAGTTCTTGTTTTTTATTATTTAAAATTTGTTTAATCTTATTGCTAAAATCCGGGTCAAATGGTTTTGTTTTTGCAATTTCAGATAATATATTTTGGCCTGCCCGCCCAAATTTTCCTTCAGAAAACTTAGGCGGGCTTTGAAAAAATTCAGAGACCTCTTTAGTCAAAATTAAAATCTGGTCATTTTCAATTAATTTTCCGGAAACAATATTGCCGAATATTTTTAAAGGATAAGGTTCAATTTCATCAAAATTTAATTTTTGGTCAATATCAATAATTTCTCCTTCTCTTAATAATAAAATTTTTAAATCATTGATTTTTGTAAAATTTAAATCGCCTTGCCCGTTTTTTTGCGAAAAATTTATGGAAAAAACAGCAAAACTCAAATTGCCCAGCCAGCCGACATTTCCTTTTTTAGATAAATCTTCTAAAAATTCGTTTGCTCTTTTTAAACCTTCTTTAAGTGATTTTTCCGGCGACACAACTAATGAGCTATAATATCTTTCTTTAATTAAATCAGACATTTGGTCTAAAAGCTTTAAGTTTTGACCGGCAACATTTTTTAGAACGCCTACCATATATAAACTTCCTTTTCTTCTTTCATAAATGTTTTCCGGCTCAAAACAAAAACTGTCAAAAATCAATTTCTGATTGTCAGAATGCTTTGGCGGATTAAAATGAAACTCAAAAACCTGCATGATTATAGTATATCATATCCTTTTTTAATTAAAATAAAAATGATACAATGATTTAATGGACGGTTGGCTCAATGGTTAGAGCGTCGCGTTCACATCGCGGAGGTTACAGGTTCAACTCCTGTACCGTCCACATTTTAATTATGTTTTTGAAATCGCTAAAACCAAATGAAAAAATTAAGTGGACACAGCATTCTAAAGGAAAAATGCGCCAGTATCAGTTGTCAGAAAAAAGGGTCTTAAGGGTTTTAAGGAAACCAGATAGAAAAGAATATGGCATAGCTCCAAAAACAATTGCTGTTATGCAAACTACCGGCAGTAAAAAGCATCCAACTGAAATTTGGTTAATGTACCAAACAATCAAATCAATAATCAGAATAATCAGTACTTGGAGATATCCTGGTGTAAGTCCAAAAGGCAAATCCCTGCCAATTCCGGATGATATTCTTAATGAGCTGGACAATTTGATAAAAAACAAGGAGAATTAAAGAAACTATGGATTTTACAAAAGTTTTTGGCTGGCTTTTATTGTCAGCCGGCATAATAATAATTATTTACACATTGTATTCTTCTTATAATATTTTTACCGGGCAGACAGACGCGCCTGAAATTTTTGAAATGGAAAAGCAAGAATCTTTGGTTCAAGGAAGCGGAATTCAAGACATACAAGCCCAAATGCAGGAGATGTTGGGCGAACAGCTAAAAGGGTTTATTCCAGCTGACACTTTGCCTAAAATACTTAATTTAAGTATTTGGACTATGTTAGCAGGTCTTCTAATTTTTGGCGGAAGCCAAATTTCTAATCTCGGAATTAAGTTGGTAAAAAAATGAATACCTTCATTCAATGGCTTTCTTGGCAATTTTTTGAAATGCCTCAAAATATCTTAAGCGCCTGGCGAAATTTTCTTTTGTTTAATTTAAATTATTTCTCTATTCCTTTATTGCTTAGAACATTTTTCTCTCCTTGGCGAAAATACAAATGGTCTTATGGCAAGGGTTTTGATTTTGCGAAGTATATTGAGGTATTTTTTTCTAATTTTATTTCCCGTGTCATCGGAGCAATATTAAGAACTTTTTTAATAATTATCGGAATAATAATAGAAATTTTTATAATTTTCATTGGCGCTTTTGTATTTTTAGCATGGTTAATTTTACCCATGCTTTTAATTTTTGGAATTTATTATGGCTGTAAAATTTTCTTTTGATTTAAAAAACACAGCGATTTTTCAGGCAGTCAAATGGGGAAATCATCCTGCTTTTAGATTTATCAGTTTTTTTAAAACAGTATTTTTACTGTTGTTTGTTATCTTTTTTGGATTTTTTTTATACGGTTTTATTCCAAACAAATTTCCTGCTGAACTTTGTTCAAGATTATTAGGACTAAGTTTAATTCTTTTTGTTTTTTATATTGGTTTTTGCCTAAAAGAAAGTTTTTTTAATTCCAAATTTAAAAAACCAAAATTAAAGATAAAAATCTCTGACGCAATAAAAAACCATGGAAACCACAATTTAGCTGAATTTTTAAGTTATGAAACAGCTAAAGCAGTTTGGAAATCACAAAGCAACCCTAATAGTGTTGCGCATAATCTTCTTGTTTATAATCCTGAGCTTAGTTTTGTATTTTCCCGCGCTCTATTAAATCTAAATAAAATTAAAAAAACATTAAAAGCCCAAATTGGCAGAGAACTGTTATCCGCTAACTTTCAGAATATAATTCTTGAAGCGCTAAAAATCGCCGATAAAAACCAGCATCAAAGAATTGAAATAGGGGATATGCTTTCTGCTTTGGCAAAGCAGAATTTGATTTTCAAAAAAATTCTCATTAAGGCAAAAATCAAAGCCCAGGATATTGAAAACTTGTGTTTATGGCTTCAAAGACAAAAAGAAAAAATGAGGGAAAAGAAAAAATTCTGGGAATGGAAAAATTTAATCAAAAAAGGGTCTCTGGCAAAAGCATGGGCATCCGGCTATACTATTGTCTTGGATAAGTATTCAAATGATTTGTCAAAAATAGTAAAACAGCAAGGTTTTCCTGAAATAGTCGGACGGAAAAAAGAAATTAAAGCGATAGAAAGAATTTTATCCAAACAAAGAATTAACAATGTTATGTTAATAGGCGAGCCGGGAACCGGTCGGAAAAGCATAATTAGCGCTTTAGCCAAAAGAAGCTTATTGGGTGAAAGTTCGGCAAGAGTAAATTTCAAAAGAGTGGTTCAATTGGACTTGCCAAAAATCTTGGCGCAGACAAAAAGCCGGGAAGAAATAGAAAGTATTTTAGATACTATATTTAAAGAAGCGGTTGAAGCGGGAAATGTTATTTTAGTGATTGACAACTTTCATAATTTTGTTGATATTTCCGGCATTTTAGGTTCTTATCTGCGTTCTCCTAAATTTCAAATTGTCGCTATTACTACTTTTTCAGGCCTTCATAAATACATTGAAGAAAAACAGGGAATTTTAGCTATGTTTGAGAAAGTAGAGGTTTCAGAAACTTCAGAAAAAGAAACTTTGATGATTTTACAAAACCTGTGTATAGGATTTGAACAAAAATACAAAAAGTTTATTAGTTTTCCCGCGCTTCGCGACATTATAAATCTTTCTTTGTGTTATGAACCGACAGTTCCTTTCCCCAAGAAAGCGATTGATTTATTGGATGGAGTAATGGCTTATGTGTCTCAAACAAAAGACAAAATTGTTTTGCCTAAACATATAGCTGAAATTGTTTCTGAAAAAACTGAAATTCCGGTCGGAGAAGTGAGAGCTGAAGAAAAAGAAATTTTACTGAATTTAGAAAATTTAATTCATCAACGAATTATTAACCAGGAAAAAGCGGTTAGAGAAGTTTCTACGGCTTTAAGAAGAGCCAGAGCGGGAATTAGCGGTAAAAAGGCTACAATGGGCAATTTTCTCTTTTTAGGGCCTACTGGCGTGGGAAAAACAGAAACCTCTAAAGTTTTAACGAATATATACTTTGGAAGCAAGGCAAAAATGATACGGCTTGATATGTCAGAATTTCAAGCGATAAAAGATATTCCTCGGTTGATTGGCTCGCCGGGACAGGAAGGATTACTTACTACTCTTGTTAAAGAAAATCCTTTTTCTTTAATTCTGCTTGATGAAATTGAAAAAGCCCATCCAAATATCTTAAATTTGTTTTTACAGGTTTTAGACGAGGGCCATCTTACCGACGGTCTTGGCAGAAAAGTTATTTTTAGAAATACAATAATCATTGCCACTTCTAACGCAGGTTATAAAATAATCTTGGAAGCTCTGAAACAAAAAACCGAATGGTCAAATGTTAAGCAAAAACTTCTTGATTTTCTTTTTGAAAAAGCTATTTTCAGGCCGGAATTTATCAACCGATTTGACGCGGTTATAGTTTTTAGGCCTTTAACTAAAGAAAATCTTTTAGACATTGCCCAATTAATGCTTGAAAAATTAAAGAAAAATCTTAAACAAAAAGACATTGAATTTATAATCACTGAACAGGTCAAAGAAAAAATCAGCGAGTTAGGTTATAACCCGGTTTTTGGAGCCAGAGCAATGAAAAGAGTTATTCAGGATAAAATAGAAAATGTTTTAGCCAAAGCGATTTTATCAGGGGAACTAAAAAGAGGGGACAGGGTAGAAATCAACCCGGAATTTAAACTAATAATCAATCATTAAATTGAAAAAGTTTTAATAAAAAAATCTTCAGGCATCTCGCCTCAGGGGACACGCAGTCAGCTAATTATAGAATAGAATTTAGTTTCAGCTGCTGCTGTTTCTCGCCAAGCCATAATATCTTAAAAGAAAACACAGACCTATTCTTGGGCTTGACTGCGAAGCGTCCCCTTCAACGAGTTGCCTTCAGATTTATTTTTCAATGAGAAAATTTCAGAAATATTTAAAAATTACAAAAGATTTACTTTTATGGTTAAAAAAAGAATTCCAAAAAAAATAATTAGAGTAGTTAGAGATTATACTAAACGATTGGAAGAACAAGATAAAATTCCTATAAAAAAGGTAATAATTTTCGGTTCCTACGCTAAGGGAAATCCTCATAAGTGGAGTGATGTTGATGTTTGTATTATTTCTCCAAAGTTTAAGGATACTATGAAAGTTTTGCAATTTTTATTGATAAAAAGAAATAGAGAAGAAGTAATGGCTGGTTTAGAACCAATAGGTTTTTCAGGCAAGGATTTTAGAGAAGGAAGCAGTTTAATTCAAGAAATCAAAAAAACAGGTATTACTCTTGACAAATTTTGAGAGGAAAAAGAATTTAAAGTAAAAACACCCTATAAGGTGTTTTTGTTATTTTATTGCAAAGAGATAAAAAAAAGAGGAGTTGAAAAGTCCTCTTAAATGTATTTTTTTAATGAGCTGAATGAGCTGTTTTTTTTGGGGCGTAGACCGATTATAAATATGGCACCAGCCACAATTATTACGACAATTCCCCACGCGGTATCTACTATTGCCAGAAATGTCATAGGAAGTGTTTCGCCTGAAAAGGTCAATATTTCAAGACCTTTTATTCCTAATAAGAATGCTATCCCTGACAGTAGAAGGATTGTGCCAAGAATTGCGTAAACAACTGCCATTACTGTCATAAACGCTATTTGCGATATCCTTTCCAATTTTACGCTTTCTTCCATTTTTTTTCTTTTCACCTCCTTATTTACTTTTTTAAAGTATAGCATTATCACAAAATTTATCAATAGCTCTCATAATTAATTTTTAACCTTTATTTTAGCGTTCTGGGGAAAACCTGTGGAAAAAACCTTGTTTTAATCGGGATTTTAACCAAGTTTTATTTTAGTTGACCGGGTGTTTGAAATGGGGTTAAATAGGCATAGGTGGGGAATTGTGGAAAACTATGGGATAACTGCCTAAAACTGTGGAAAACTATGCTTATTGGTGAATACTCATATACTATAGATGAAAAAAAACGATTAGCCATTCCTTCAAAGTTTAGGCTGTGTTTAGGTAAGAAAGCGGTAATCACCAAAGGATTGGATAATTGTCTTTTTCTTTATCCAATGAAAGAATGGGAAAAATTATCTGAAAAATTAAGCAAGCTTCCTTTGTCTCAAGCCGACGCGCGGGGATTTGCGCGAATTATGCTTATCGGCGCAATGGATGTAAATTTAGACAACTTGGGAAGAATTTTAATTCCTGATTATTTAAAAAAATATGCCGGTTTAAACAAAAAAGTGGTTATTGCCGGAGTTCTTAATAGATTAGAAGTTTGGGATGAGAAAAAATGGCAGGAATACAAACAAAAAACAGAAGCTGGAATAGGAGATATTGCGGAACGATTAGGCGAACTCGGCGTTTAATTTATGCTTCATCAGCCAGTTTTACAAAAAGAAGTTCTTGGATATTTAGACCCCAAGACAAATGAGAATTTTATTGACTGCACAATTGGCTTGGCAGGCCATAGCAAAACTATTCTAAAAAAGAATTGTCCTAAAGGTAAAATTTTAGGAATTGAAACAGACCCTAAACTCTACAAAAAATTATTGAAATTAAATCTTAATAGATTAATCTTGGCAAACGACTCTTATCTGAATTTAGAAGAAATCGTTAAAAAAGAAAAAATTGGTTTAATATCAGGAATTTTATTTGACTTAGGCGTATCAAGCTGGCATTTTGAAAAATCTGGACGCGGATTCTCATTTCAAAAAGATGAACCGCTCATTATGCGATACGATTGGAATTCAAACGAAAAATTGACTGCTAAGGAAATTATAAACAAATGGCCAAGACAAGAGATTGAAAGAATTTTAAGAGAATACGGAGAAGAAAAATTTAGTAAAAGAATCGCGAAAAAAATTTGCGAAACAAGAAAAACAAAACCAATAAAAACAACTTTTGAATTAATAGAAGTTATCAAAAAAGCAGTTCCTAATTGGTATCGCCAACAAAAAATTCATCCTGCAACCCGCACTTTCCAAGCCCTAAGAATTGCAGTGAATAATGAATTAAATAATTTAGAAAAAACTTTGCCAATTGCCTTAAAAATTTTAAAACCAAAAGGGAAATTAGTTATAATCTCTTTTCATTCTGGCGAGGATAGAATTGTAAAAAAATTTTTAAGAGAAAATTACAGAAAAGGTCTATTAAAAATTTTAACAAAAAAACCGGTTAGTCCAACGAGAACAGAAATTAAATCTAATCCTCGTTCAAGATCGGCTAAACTGCGAGCAGCAGAAAAATTATTATGACAAACATCTTAAACATTTCAAAAAATTTTTGGCTTTGTATATTTGCTTCAATATTATTTCTTTTGCTTTTTTATGTTTTACAAGTTAACTGTTTAACTCAAGAGATTTATCTTTTGGAAAACAACGAAAATAAACTGGTTCAACTTTTTAGCGAAAATGAAATTCTTGAAATTAATTTCTCGCGCTCCAATTCTCTGGCAAACATTGAAAACTATCTACTAGACGGAAGGTTTGAAAAAGTAAGCCAAATAAAATATATTCAAATCTTAGAAAGCGCTATAGCAACGAAATAATGGTAATGAAGAATTTAAGAACAAATATAATTTTTTGTATTTTTATTCTTTTTTCTTTTCTGCTTTTAAGCAGGCTTTTTTATGTTCAAATTATTCAGAAGGATTTTTACAAGGCATTGGCTCAAGGTTTGTATAATTCTGATACTCAAACAGAAAGTAAAAGAGGAGAAATTTTTTTTAAGGACAATGAACCATTGGCTATTAATAAAAATTGGCCGTTAGTTTTCGCTTGTCCGCCAAAAGTTGTTGAAAAAGAAAAAACCGCCCGGATATTAAGCGAAAAGCTCTCTTTAGACAAAAATTTTGTTTTGGAAAAACTTAAAAAAGACAGCTTATATTCATTGCTAAAAGATAAATTAAATCAGGAGGAAGCAGAGGTTTTAAAAAACCTAAACCTGCCAGGTATTTATTCCACTGCCACGCAAGGCCGATATTATCCACAGGACTCTCTTGCGTCACAGACAATTGGATTTTTAGGAGCTGACAACAATGGACAATACGGCTTGGAAGAATATTATAATGATGTTTTAGAAAATTCCGACATTGTTTTAACATTGGATTATAAAGTTCAGTTTATGGCTGAAAAATTATTAAGTCAGGCAAAAGAAAATCTTGATATTGAAGCAGGGCAAATTATAGTAATAGAGCCGGTTTCCGGCAAAATAGTCGCTTTAGCTAATTTTCCTAATTTTAACCCTAATCAATATAATAAATACGCGCAGCAAGGAAACCTGAATATCTTTCAAAATAGCAATACCCAAAAACTTTTTGAACCCGGCTCGGTTTTCAAGCCAATCACTTTTGCCGCCGCGCTAAACGAAGAAAAAATTACTCCTTTAACTACTTATATTGATAAAGGAGTAGTGAAAATTGGCGGTTGGCCTATTTATAATTATGAGAAAAAAGTTTATCCCGGCGCAATAACCATGACAGAGGTCTTGGAAAAATCAATTAATACAGGAGCCGTATTTGTTGAAAAAAAACTTTCACATAATATGTTTCTTGATTATGTTGATAGATTTGGCATTTTTGAAGCGACTGGAATTGATTTGAGTGAGACATATTCTGAAAATGAAGAATTTAAAAAGGGTTATGAAATAAATTTTGCCACTGCTTCTTTTGGCCAGGGAATTATGATGACCCCGATTCAACTAATTAGGGCTTACTGCGCTATTGCCAATGGCGGAGAATTAGTAAAACCGTATCTTGTGGAAGATGTTGGGGTCAGACCCCAACATTCCCAAGTTATCTCTTCAAAAACTTCTCGCCAACTCACAACTATGTTAATCAGCGTAGTGGATAATGGTTTTGCCAAGACAGCCCAAGTTCCCGGCTATTATATCGCGGGTAAAACTGGAACCGCGCAAGTGGCATTTTCCGCTTTGGGAATTGACAAACGAGGCTATTCTGAAAAAACTATTCAGACATTTGTCGGCTGGGTTGGCGGCTTTAATCCTGATTTTTTAATTTTAGTAAAACTTGACAATCCAAAGACAAAAACTGCCGAGTATTCCGCGGTGCCTGTTTTCCACGACTTAGTTGAATACATTATTCATTATTATCAAATTCCGCCTGACAGAGAACAGAATGAAACACCTTGAAAAAATCTCTTAATTTGATAAGATTTAGTTATTGACTGCCCTCATCGTCTAGTGGCTCAGGACATCAGATTCTCATTCTGATAACACCGGTTCGACTCCGGTTGAGGGCGCTATGGCTAAAGTTTTCTGGCATAATTTAAACGGGAGCGAAGTTGTTAAATTATTGAAAAGTAATGAAAAAAACGGCTTAAGCGAAAAACAAGCAAGAATTCGCAGAAAAGAATTTGGCAGAAATTTACTTCCCCAGAAAAAACCTTTGTCTTCTCTAAAGATATTTTTAGACCAGCTTCGCAGCCCTTTAATTTATATTTTAATAATTGCCGGAATCATCACTTTGATTTTAGGCGAACTCACCGACACCGCTGTTATTTTTGGAGCGGTTTTTATTAATACTATTGTTGGTTATTTTCAGGAAAACAAAGCGTCTAACGCGTTAAAAGAACTTAGGAAAGTAGTAAAACAAGAGGCGCAGGTAATAAGAAATGGAAACGAAAAAATTATTGATTCTTCGGAATTATTACCCGGAGATATTTTTAAATTAAAAGCCGGGGACAAAGCGCCGGCTGACGGCAGGATTTTAGAAACGCATAATTTAAAAATCAATGAAATGGCTTTAACCGGCGAATGGCTGCCCGCGGAAAAACATTCAGACATTATTAAAACAGAGACGCAAATGGCTGACCGGGACAATATGGTTTATATGGGCACAATTGTCGCGGCTGGAACAGGGAAAATAATAGCTACTGAAACAGGAAAAGAAACAGAAATCGGCAAAGTGGCAAAAATGGTAAAAGAAATTAAAGAAGAAAAAACGCCTCTGCAAAAGAAATTAGCTAATCTCAGTAAAATTATCGGAGGAGTTGTGGCAATTATTTGTATTTTTATTTTTATTGAAGGGATAGTCACAGGCAATACTTTTTTGGAAATGTTCACCACTTCAGTAGCAATAGCCGTGGCGTCTATTCCAGAGGGATTGCCGGTTTGCCTCACAATAATATTATCTTTGGGAATGCAGAGAATTTTGAAAAAAAAGGGATTGGTCAGAAAATTGCTGGCAGCGGAAACATTAGGCGCGTGTTCAGTCATATGTTCTGACAAGACGGCAACTCTCACTCAAGGAAAAATTAGAGTAACCAAAGTATTAGCCAAAAACAATGAGAACAAAAAATTAGCTCCTAAAATTGCTATATTGTGCAATGAAGCGTTTGTTGAAAATCCATCTGCGACGAAAGATAAATGGAAATTAAGGGGAAGGCCAACTGACAAAGCATTGCTTTATTTTGGATTAGAACAAGGTCTATCCCGAAAAAAATTGGAAAAAGAAATGCCTAAAATTGATGAACTGCCTTTTGACAATGAAAAAAAGTTTTTAGCCACTCTTCATCAATTAAATAATAAAAACATTGTTTTTGTTTGCGGGGCTCCGGAAATAATTTTGGAAAAATCAAAACTAAACAATAAAGAAAGAAAAAAATGGGAACAGGAATTAGAAAAAATGGCTTGTAAAGGACTCCGTATCATTGCTCTTGCCGCGCGCGTAACAAAACAACAAAAAATTTCTGACCAGGACATTCAAAATTTAGATTTCATCGCGCTGCTGGGACTTTCCGACCCATTAAGAAAAGAAGTAAAAAAGGCGATTACAATTTGCAAGCAGGCAGGAATAAAACCTATTATAGTTACCGGCGACCATAAATTAACCGCTAAAGCCATAGCCGACGAGATCGGCTTAAAAACAAAAAAAGAAAATATTATTGAAGGAAAGGATTTAGACAAACTTTCAGACCAGGAATTTCAAGAACGGTTAAAAGATATTAATGTCTACGCCCGCGTGGAACCAAAACACAAAATGAGAATAATTTCCGCGTGGCAGGAAAAAGGAGAAGTTGTCGCAATGACAGGCGACGGAATCAATGACGCGCCTGCTTTGAAACGCGCAGATATTGGCGTTGCCTTGGGTTCCGGGACAGACATAGCCAAAGAGGTTTCGGATTTAATTCTTTTGCCTGATAATTTTAATATTATCGTTGCCGCGATAGAAGAAGGAAGGGCGATTATGGATAATGTCAGAAAAGTAATTACTTATTTGCTTGCAGACAGTTTTTCCGAAGTGATATTGGTGAGCGGCGCTTTATTAGCCGGGTTTCCCTTGCCGATTTTGCCTGCCCAGATTTTGTGGATAAACTTGGTGGAAGACGGCCTGCCGGATATTGCCTTGGCTTTTGAGCCAAAAGAAAAGAACTTAATGAAAGAAAAAGTTAAAAAGAGAAAAGCGCCTTTATTAACCAAGGAGATGAAAACAATAATTTTTATTATCGGCTTAATTACCGATTTAATACTCTTGGGTTTGTTTTTCTGGCTATGGAAACAAAATCATGACATTACTTATATTAGGACAATGATTTTCGCGTGCCTTACCATAGATTCGCTTTTCTATGTTTTTTCCTGTAAAAGCTTAAAACGAAATTTATGGCATATAAATCCTTTTTCAAATAAATTTTTGGTCATTGCATGGGTAATTGGAATAATAATGCTTGTTCTGGCTGTTTACAGCCCGGTTCTTCAGACATTTTTAAAAACAACGCCTCTTGGTTTTGCCGACTGGTTAATTATATTTGCCTTGGGTATAATAGAATTAATTTTAATTGAAGCGGTAAAATGGCATTTTATAACCAAGAAAGAATCTAAATCTCTATGATTTTTCACATTTTTATTTTTATTGTTTCCTGTATTTTGCTTTTTATATCTTGCAACTGGCTGATTAGCTCATTGTTAAGAATGGCTAAATTTTTGGGCTGGCGGGAATTTGTCGTTGCTTTTTTTATTATGGCCATAGCCGGAACAATACCTAATCTTTTCGTCGGCATTTCCTCGGCTATACATAATGTTCCACAGATTTCTTTGGGCGATATTGTCGGCGGCAACCTGATTGATTTAACCTTAGTAGCCGCGCTAGCCGCTATATTTGCCGGCGCCCTACCTGCAAAAAGCAAGATGATTCAAACATCGGCAATTTTTACAATAGTCGTTGCCGTCTTGCCAATGCTTTTAATTTTAGACGGAGTATTGGGCAGGGGAGACGGAATAGTTTTAATTTTATGTTTCTTTCTTTATGTTTATTGGCTTTTTTCCAAAAAAGAAAGATTTACCAAAATTTATAACAATCAAGAAATGGCGCCCGCGCAGGAAATTTCAAGTTTTTTTAAGGACTTAGGGAAAATAATTTTATCAATGATTATATTATTGCTCGCGGCGGAAGGGGTTGTTAACGCGGCTTCATTTTTTGCAGGGAATTTTAACTTATCATTGGGTTTAGTTGGAATTTTATTCGTGAGTTTTGGCAATGCTCTGCCGGAAATCTATTTTACCATTGCCTTGGCAAGAAAAGGCAAAAACTGGATGATTTTGGGAAACTTAATGGGTTCAATTATTATACCGGTTACTTTGGTCTTGGGAATTGTGGCATTAATTTGTCCAATTCAAATAATTCACTTTTCTCCTTTTGCCATTGGCAGGTTTTTCCTTATAATCGCGGCTATGTTTTTTCTTATGTTTATCAGAACTGACAGGCAAATTACCAGAAAAGAAGCGCTTTTTCTTCTCGCATTTTACATACTTTTCATAATCTCTGAATTGCAATTCGGGTAAAAATTGACCAAAACCAAAAAAAATGTTAAGCTGATTTAATGGAAGGATTAGTAATTTTACTTTTGGTTTTGGTTGTTATAGGCATAGGAATGATAATTTTTTTATTGTTAAGAAAAAAGCCGGAAAAAGAAGATAATTCTTTAATGATGCTTCAACAGCAGATAAGCCAAATCAATCAAATTCTTGATAATAAATTATCTGAATCAACAAAGGTAATACAAACTCAATTCAGCCAAAGCGCTAAGATTATTCAGGATGTTACCGAGAAATTAACCAAATTAGACAATACCAATAAACAAGTAGTAAGTTTTGCCGAACAGCTGCAATCTTTGGAAAACATTTTAAAAAATCCCAAACAACGAGGGATTTTAGGAGAGTATTTTCTGGAAGAGTTGTTAAAAAATGTTTTAAGCCCGAATCAATATCAGATGCAGTATGAATTCAAAGACAAAAAAGCGGTAGACGCGGTAATTTTTGTAAAGGATAAAATTATTCCAATTGATTCAAAGTTTTCTCTTGAAAATTATAACAGAATTATTGAAGAAAACGATCCAATCAGGCGGGAACAATTAGAAAAAGCGTTTAAGCAGGATTTGAAAAACAGGATTGACGAAACATCCAAATACATCAGACCTAATGAAAATACTCTTGAATTCGCTTTTATGTTTATTCCCGCGGAAGCGGTTTATTATGATTTGTTAGTTAATAAAATCGGAGCAGTCAAGGTTAATACACGGGATTTAATTGATTACGCTGTGAGAGAAAAGCATGTCCATATTGTTTCACCCACTTCTTTTTACGCTTATTTGCAAACAATTTTACAGGGCTTGCGCGCCATGCAGATTGAAGAATCAGCCAAGGAAATCCGCAAAAGAGTAGAGATATTGGCGCGACATTTGATAAGTTATGAAGAATATCTTAAAAAACTCGGAAATAATCTTGGCACAACAGTAAATATGTATAATAATACTTACAAGGAATTTGCTAAAATTGATAAAGATGTGGTAAAAATCACTGAAGGGGAAAGAACAATTGAACCGTTACAATTAGAAAAACCAGAGCAATAAATATGTTTGCAGTAATTAAAACCGGGGGCAAGCAATATCTTGTTTCGCCCGGAGACAAAATTAAAATTGAGAAACTGGCTCTTGAAGAAGGAAAAGAGACAACCTTTAAGGAGGTTTTATTATTGGAAAAAAACAAGAAACTTGAAATCGGAACTCCGCTTGTTAAAGGAGCAAAAGTTCTCGCTAAAATTTTAAAACAGGACAAAGCGAAAAAAGTAATTGTTTTCAAATACAAAGCGAAAAAAAGATACAAAGTAAAAAAAGGCCACCGCCAGACCTTCACAGAAGTAGAAATATTGAAAATTGAAACAAAAGAATAATTATCTTCGGTTTTCTAAGGCGGAAGATAATGTTTCCTGATTAGCGTATTCTAATTCGCTGCTAATTGGCAACCCTTGCCCCAAGCGGGTGATTTTTATTGGTTCGGCAGGCTCACCACAAGTCAACGGCTTTAACAGCCGTTCCAAATATAAAGCGGTTGCTTGGCCTTCAGCAGTAAAATTATTAGCAAGAATAATTTCCTGAAAATTGCTCTTTTTTATTCTTTCAACAAGCTGTTCAGCTCTTATTTTTTTTATTGTTTCTTTTTTAAGATTTGAAATTGTTCCGCCTAAAATGAAATACAAACCTTTGTATTTCATTGTCTTTTCAAGCGCGTATAAGTCAGTTTCCGTTTCAACAACGCAAAGCAGATTCCTATCCCGCATTTTATTTCGGCATATTGCGCAAAGATTTTCTCCCGCGTCTGTTGATTCAAAAACATTAAAGCAAAAAGAGCAGGTTTTTATTGTCTTTTTCAAATTAGAAATAGAATCCAAAAGTTCTTTTATTTCCTGCTCTGAAAGCCGCATTAAATAAAAAACAAAACGGACGGCAGTACGCGGTCCGATTGTCGGAAAGCGGGAAAATAAATTAACAAGTTTTTGTATGGAAGGCAAAAACATAATTACTCTTCGTCTTGATATCCTTTTTCTAAATTGCGGAATAATACCGTGCGGTCGTCAAAATATAATTCTGTTTTTCCAATAGGACCGTTGCGGTGTTTCGCCACGATAATATCAGCGATATTTTTTCTTGAACTGTTTTGCCGATAACGGTCTTCGCGATGAATAAACAACACTACATCCGCGTCCTGTTCCAAAGAATTATGAACAATAACATCATTGGCAATAAAATTATGAGCACCTTCTACTGTAGCATCATAAACCTCTTGCATTCCTAAGGGTTTTATTGAAACAATTTTGTCCCAAAAAATATCTGAATCAGCTAAATTACGAATAGTAGAATTTTCTTCTAATGCTAAACAAAGCCGAAGCATTCTTTCTCGGCTAATTCCATGCTTAAAAAGCGTGCTTCCGCAGTAGGACATATCAAGCCGTTCAGCCACTTCACGCCAGCCAATTCCTACTTCTTGTTTAACTGGTTCAATAACAATTTTCCAAGCTATTTTAGGAATTATATCTACATTAGTATTAGTAGTAATTTTTTCTAATGAAGCGATAAGAGATGGAATAATCTTTTTTCTTTTTCCATTAATTCCAACTTTATTAAGGAATTTTAATTGTTCATTCGCTCCCTCAACATAAACATGATACATTGTTCTGTATCCTTTTTTTGATTTAATCCCCCGCAGAGAGCTTTGAATGTCTAATCTAAGGAGCAAATGTTGAACCTGTTCAGCCAAGACCTCGCTTGAACTGGAATAATAAATATTTCCTGTTGGCTTCCTTGCTTTTAGATATTTCCAACTTAAATTTCCATCAGTTGCCCAAAGGTGCCGCAGAAAAAGAGATATTTTATTTTTATCACATTGAAAAACTGCTTGAGGAATTTGTTTTTGCCAGGAACGAACACGTTTAATCCCAAGTTTTTTAAACCAATTAGTAATAGGATGATATTTTCCGCGAGCAAGTTGATAAGGGCTGGTAAGATAAATATGTTCCCAATTTTTTTGCTTTACTATTTTGCCGGTTATATTAAATAATTCTTTGGCTGCTTTTTTTACGGTTTGGATATTCTCTTTTTCGCCGTTAGTATAATGAAACGGTTGATTAGGAAGAATACAACCATCTCCTAAAAGATGAGCAAGTAAAATAAGTTCGTTTTCCGAAAGAAGGTTTAAAGATTTTTTGATTTTAATTTTTCTTGGAAGAGCAATAAAATCATTAACTTTTAACTCATCTAATCTTCTCCAGCCATCTAATTTGAAAAAGGGATGATTGGCGCTTGCCTTAATTTTTCGTCCGCTTCTCGTTTTTAATTCAAAAACCATTTTTTTACCCGAAGGAAAAACTTTTATCATTTTATGTGATTTTAATTTGTAGGCATCTTCAATACTTAAAATTTCAACAGGTGTTTGATTTTTTCTTTCTGCCAGTTCTTTGATTGGAATTCTTTCACCAGTATCAGTTTTTATAATGAGCGTATCACCGGTTAAGCATCCGCTTTCGCGAAGGTCGGACAACCGCGGGATTTGCGGAGAACGCTGTTCAACAGCCCTGGATAATTGAGACAAAGCTAAAACCGGAACATTAAGCTCTCTTGCCAAACCTTTAAGCGAACGGGAAATCTCGCTCATTTGCTGAACCATATTTATCCTAAAATCCCTTGATTCCATTAACTGAAGATAATCAACGATAATCAGTCCTAATCCTTTATTTGCCTGTAATCGTCTTGACATTGCCTTCATTTGCAAAACATTTGCCGAAACAGCGTCATCTATGTAAATCGGCGCCTCGGATAAAACCCCCAGGGCTTGCTGAATTCTGGAAAAATCATTATCATCTCCGGAATCAGAAAGCCGTCCGGTTCTTAAACGCCACAAATCAACATTTGCCGTGCTGGCAATCAACCTGTCAACTATTTGGTCTCTTGACATTTCCAAACTGAATATACCTACCGGTTCTTTTTGATTTATGGCAATGTGAGCCGCAATATTAAGCGCTAATGTGGATTTTCCCAGCGAAGGCCTGGATGCCAAAATTAACAAATCAGATTTCTGCAAGCCGGCAAGGATATTATCCAAACCGATAAAGCCTGTGGCTAAACCCCGTATATTCTCCTTATGTTTGGATAACCTGTCAATTCTTTCAAAAGCGTCTTCCAAAGTTGCTTTTACCGGCACAAAATTCTGGGTTAAACTTTTTTGCGCAATGCTGAATATTTTTTTCTCTGCCTCGTCTAAAAGAATATCAGTATCTTCGGTTTCATTATAGCCCAAAACACCGATTTCATGGCTCACGCTAATCAAATCCCTTAAAATCCTTTTTTGCTGGACAATTTTGGCATAACTGAAAACATTGCTGGCAGTTGGAACTGAATTTATCAGTTCGGTTAAATAACTATTTCCGCCAATTTCTTCAAGCTGCGTTTTTTCCTTAAGCCGATTAGAAAGAGATAAAAGGTCAATTGGTTCTCCTTTTTCAAACAAATCCAAACTGCATTGGTAAATGTCCTGGTGCGATTTATTATAAAAATCGCGCGGTTTCAAAAAATCAGCCACTTTTACCACAGCGTTTTTGTCTAAAAGCAAACAGCCAAGCAAACATTGCTCCGCTTCAATGTTTTGCGGAGGCAGCTTGTTGGGCAGTTCCGTGTTTGAAGAATCATTTGTCATCAAGTATAATATATCAAATATGGCAAAAAAACTCAAGGTTGGTCTAATCTCTTTTCATTCTTTTTTTCAGCCCGGAGGAGTTAAAAAACATATTCTGGGTCTGCGCAAAGAATTTAAAAAAATAGGGGTTGATACAAAAATTATCGCGCCGAGAAGAAAAAAAACAGAAAACTATGGCAAAGATGTTATTTTGCTTGGCACTTCTTTTGCCATGCCTTTTTCCGGCAGCCAGGCAGATTTTTGCATAAATTTTAACCCTATTTCTCTTAAAAGAACTTTAGAAAAAGAAAAGTTTGATGTTTTGCATTTTCATAATTTCGGCTTTCCTTCCGCTTTACAAGTTTTGCAAATGTCTGATGCTCTAAACATTCTCACTTTCCACGCTAACATTAAAGGAAGCAAGTTTTTGAAAAACTTTCCTGAAATTATTTATCTTTTTCAAAAAATCGCTCAATGGAAAATAGACGGAGTTATCGGCGTGGCGCAATTAAATTTAGAATACTTTAAGAATTTCAAAAAACCTAAAGCGATAATTCCAAATGGAATTGACCTGGAAGAATTTAATCCTAATGCTCCAAAAATTGAAAAATTCAATGATGGAAAAATCAATATCTTGTTTGTTGGACGGATTGAAGAAAGAAAAGGCTTAATTTATTTGTTAAAAGCATACAAAATTTTGCAAAAAAAATTCTCCAACTTACGGCTTATTATTATTGGAGACGGCGACTTAAAAAAAGATTGTGAATTATATGTTAAAGAGCAAAAACTTAAACAAGTTTTTTTTGAGGGACAAATTTCCGGGAAAAAACTTGTTTCTTATTTTACTACCTGCGATATTTTTGTCAGCCCTGCTATTTTTGGCGAAAGTTTTGGCATTGTCTTGTTAGAAGCAATGGCTTGCGCCAAACCAATAGTATGCTTTAGCAATCTTGGCTATAAACAACTTTTACAGAGAACAAAAGGTGAAAAATTTTTAGTAAAACCGCGCGACTATAATGGTTTAGCTAACAAAATCGCAATTCTGGTTAAAGACAAAAAATTAAGGAAGGAAATGGGCAAATGGGGAAGAAAAGAAGCAGAAAATTATTCCTGGAATAAAATCGCCAAAAAAATCTTAGATTTTTATCAATTATGCAAACAATCTAAACAGAAATTTTCTTGATTTTTATTCCTGTTTTAGTATCTTCAATAACATATCCTTGTTTTTTTATTTCTGCGCGGATTTCATCAGCTTTCTGGTAATTTTTCTGTTTCCGCTCTTGCTCCCGTTGTTTAACCAATTCCTGTATTTTTTCAGGAATTTTTATCTTTTTAATTTGAGATAAATCCAAGCCAAAAACCTTGTCAAAATCCATTAAAAGTTTGTATTTTGCTTTTGCTGGAATTTTTTTGTCTTTAATCATCTGCCACATTAAAGCCAGCGCCTTTGGCATATTCAAATCGTCTTGAATAAATCCTAAAAACCTCTTCTGGTAATTTTTAACACTACGAGAAATGTTCTCGTAGTGTTTACTATTTGACGGAGAACTGTTCTCTGTCAGTTCTGTAATTTTTTGATAGAGATTATCCAAGCTATTCTGAGCTCCTTTTAACGCATTTAAGGAAAAACATAATTTTGAACGATAATGAGCGCCAAGGCATAAATAACGATAAGCAAGGGGATTAAATCCTTTTTTGATTAAATTTTCCAGAATAATAATATTTCCCTCTGACTTTGCCATTTTACCTTTATCTAAAATAAGAAATTCACCATGTAGCCAATATCTGGCAAAAACTTTTCCATAAGCAGCTTCTGCTTGGGCAATCTCATTAGTATGATGAATAGAAATATGGTCAATGCCGCCGCAGTGAATGTCAAAAACAATGCCTAAATTCTTTATTCCCATTACCACGCACTCGGTATGCCAGCCCGGAAATCCAACACCCCAGGGCGATTTCCATTCCATTTGCCTCTTTCCTGTTTTTGGCGAAAATTTCCATAAAGCAAAATCTGTTGGATTTTTTTTGCCGGATACCATCTCAACTCTTGCTCTGGTTTTATCCTGTCTTTTTTTTGTTTTCCACAGCCGTCCATAAGTTTTTAGCTTTGAAGTATCAAAATAAACTCCGTCAGAAATTTTATAAGTAAAGCCCTTTTTTTCAAGAATTTTAATTAAATTGAGCTGGTCTTTTATGGTATCAGTTGCTTTTATCCAGATATTTGGCGGTTTTATATTCAAGCGATTTATGTCCTGTTTAAACGCTTTGGTATAAAATTCAGCGATTTGCCAGACAGTTTTTCTCTCTCTTTTGGCTCCTTTTTCCAGTTTGTCCTCGCCGGTATCAGCGTCAGAAGTCAGATGCCCGACATCAGTAATATTCATTATATGCTTTACTTTGTAATGGCTATATTCCAAAACCCTTTTTAAAATATCTTCAAAAATATAAGTCCGCAAATTGCCAATATGCGCAAACCAGTAAACAGTCGGACCACAAGTATAAAGCCCGGCTTTACCCTTTTTCAACGGTTTAAAGATTTGTTTTTTCCGCGATAGAGTGTTGTAGAGTTTGAGCATAGATTGAATTTTCAATTATCAATTTCTAATTTTCATTAAATTTTCAATGTTTTAATTTTCAATTTATTCTTTGTTATTATTTTATTATATCTCTTTTTTATTAAATTGGTAGCTGGGGTTGACAGAATTTTACTGATATGCTATGTTAAAAACAGTTCCCGAAAAACATAATAGGGAAATGGCAAAGAAAGTAAAAAACAGGAGGAAATAAAAAAATGACAATTGGAGTTGTAATAGAGGTTGTAGCAATAGTGATTGCAATTGGGTTTGTTATAGCCGGAGTTATAGTAGGCATTCAGTGCTTATTGCACTACAGAAGTGAAAAGAAAAAGGCAAAGATAGTGTGGGAAGAATAAAAGGAGGTAAAAAATGAACGAGGAAGAAAGAAAGAGAATAACGGAAATGGTAGTAGGGAAAGTAGTAGAAAACCTAAAAGCCAAAGGTGAAGAAGACAGTATTATGGCGATATTGCGTCCTGGCGGTGCTGGAGAGATATATTCTGATAATTCATATCTCAATAAACACTGCAAAATCAGGGGGTAAAAATGGAAGCAGTTACTGGTGTAGTAATAGTGGTTATAATAGCCATAGGTTTGATTTGGACAGCAGTAGCAATACTATTGTACAAACCAAACAAAATTTCAAAAATGGGGGGTTAAATTTTTAACTCCTTCTTTTTTTAGAGATACTTTTCACCACGGTCAGGAAAGATGGTTATGATATTACCTTGAGGAATTTCTTTACCAATTTTTTGAGCGATAAACATTGCCGCGCCAGACGAGACCCCGACAAAAATCCCATATTCTTTGGCTAATTTTTTTTGCCAAACCAAAGCGTCTTTTCCATCAACCTCATAAATTTTATCAATAATTTTCAAGTCCAGAATCGGCGGCGTATAACCCTCTTTCAAAGATTTTAGTCCTTCAATATCCGAGCCCTTTTTTGGCATAATGCCAATAATTTTGATTTTTGGATATTTTTCTTTTAACCGTTTTCCAATACCTGTAATAGTGCCGCCCGTGCCAATACCGGCAATAAAATAATCAATTAATGGGCGAGAACATTTCTCGCCCATTTGGTCTAAGATTTCCTGGGCAGTTGTTTCATAATGAACTTTAACATTTTCTTCATTTTCATATTGATTAAGCATTACTAAACCCTGTTCATTTTCTTTGACTAATTTTTTGGTGAATTTTATGGCGTTGTCACGCCAGTCCTCATCTTTGATTAAAATTATTTCTCCGTTAAAAAACTCTATCATTTTTCTTTTCATAATATTCATTGATTTTGGCATTACAATTTTCACTTTATAACCTTTTATCGCTCCAAGCATTGCCAAAGAAATTCCGGTGTTGCCGCTTGTTGGTTCAATAATTGTTTTGTCTTTGGTTAAAATTCCTTGTTTTTCCGCTTTTTCCAGCATTGCCAAAACAATCCTGTCTTTTATAGACCCTGTAGGATTAAATCCTTCTAATTTGGCAAAAATGTTACTCCCGACTTTCACCAAAGGCGTTTTTCCAATAGTATCTAAAATATTATTATTCATAAAAATACCTTTTTACCATACCATTTTTTGATTTTTTTGAAAACTTGTGATAAACTAAAACCATGAAAAAAGCGGATATTATCATTGCTTTTTTAGCCGGAGAAGGTGTTGCATGGCTATTTGTTTGGTTTTTAAAAAAATCCGCAATAGAAATAGCTTTTTTAAATTGGGGCTTGCCAATTTTATTTCCTTTTTTCGCAATAATTTTTCTCTGGGCGTCTTATCTAATTGGTAAAAGATATTTATTTGTTTTTCAGCTGGCAAAATTTATTTTAATCGGGTCTTTATTCGCGGTATTTGATTTAATGCTTTTGAATTCTTTAATGGCATACTTTGGAATTACAAAAGGAATTGAGTATTCAATTTTTGTCACGGCTTCGTTTGTCATTGCCACCAGTATAAAGTATATAGCCGACAAGTTTTGGGCTTTTGAGAAATCCGAGAAAAAAGGAATGGGTAAGGAATTTACAGGATTTTTTATTATCACTTTGATAAGCGGTGGAATTCACATTGGAGTTGCTTCTCTAATAGTTAATGTTATTGGCGCTCAGTTTGGTATTTCTTCTTTAGTTTGGGCTAATATCGGCAAAATCTTAGGCATTGTTGTGGCATCTGCCTGGAATTTTCTCGGCTATAAATTTATCGTCTTCAATGTTTAAAACCCGACATTAAACATATGGCAAATTTAGTTTTATATCGTAAATACAGGCCCCAGACATTTAAGGAAATCATCGGACAAGAGCATATTATTAAAACTTTAACCAATGCCGTGGCTGATGATATGGTTTCCCACGCTTATTTGTTTTCAGGTCCGCGAGGTTCGGGGAAAACCACTATTGCAAGAATTTTAGCCAAAGCGGTTAATTGCGAAGCAAGAAAAAAAGGGGAATATGAACCGTGCAACAAATGCTCATCCTGCTTGGAAATAAGGCAGGACAGGTCTCTGGATTTAATTGAAATTGACGCCGCGTCCCACCGGGGAATAGATGATATAAGAGAATTAAAAGAAGGCATTAAATTTGCGCCGACAAAATCGCGCTACAAGATTTTCATTATAGACGAATGCCATCAGTTAAGCAAAGACGCGTCTAACGCTCTTTTGAAAACATTGGAAGAACCACCTTTACACGCTATTTTTATTTTAGCAACAACGGAAATTCATAAAATGATCGCCACAATTATTTCCCGGTGCCAGAGATTTGATTTCCGCAAATTAACTGTTCCGAAAATAATCCAACGCCTGAAACTTATTTCCGAGAAAGAAAAAATTAAAATTGAGAAGCCCGCGTTAGAACTGATTGCCTTGCATTCAGGCGGCTCTATGAGAGACGCTGAAAGTATGTTTCACCAAGTTTTAACTTTTGTTGGAAAAACAGACAGAGAAATCAAAGCCAATGACATTAAGGATTTATTGGGCTTGGTTGAAATAAAATTAATCAGCCAATTCTGCGATTTTCTTGGACAAAAAAAACCGGGACAGGCAATTAGTTTTTTAAATGATTTGACTGAAAAAGGTTCTGACCTTGAAGAATTTACCAAAGCACTAATAAATTATTTAAGGCAGGGCCTGATTTTAAAAATAGCAGGAAAAGAAACCGCGGAGCCGATTATTACCGGCTTAACAAAAGAAGAATTTCAGCTCCTTGAAAATCAGACAAAACTTTTTCAGGAGCAAGAGCTTCAAAAAATCATCAATCTTTTTATTCAAGCGTCAAACCAAATGAAGTATTCGCCCATACAGCAATTACCATTGGAATTAGCCATAATTGAATCTTGCGAAAAGATATAAAACAAAAAAAAGATTAGTAATAATCTTGCGACCGCAAGAACATTACTAATTATTATTCCGGGGTCGTCTAACGGTAGGACGGTTGGTTTTGATCCAATTAATCTTCGTTCGAATCGAAGCCCCGGAACAATTGTAAAAAAGCGTGAATTTGTATCGCTTTACGGTCATAATTCACGGTTTTTTATTGCATTTTTCATCGCAAAAAAAATCCGCAAATAGAAATCCGCAAACAGAACGTTGAAAAAAGTCCTGAAAAGAGGTAATGTGGGAAAATGGGCAAACATGAAAGAAAATCAATTGAAGAAGCAGAAAAAATTATTGTAAAAATTTTAAGTTCTAAAACTCTTAATGGTTTTGATAAAAGAAATCATTGGTTTAATCATGCTTTTTCTATAGCAAAAAGAATCAAAAAAGATTTCCCAAAAATTACATTGGCTCGCCATCTAGGTAATAGCTATGATAACACAGGAGATATAATGATTATTTTTAATGGTAAAAAATTCTTTATTGAAATAAAGATGAGTGATACAAAATCAGGTATTGGAACTAAAGCTAATATTAGCCAAGATGCCCTTACAGAGAATTATCTTTTTACAAGAAATATAAAAAGTTGGAGTAAATTTCGTCAGGAAAAAAATCATGATAAGTGGGTTAATGATTTTTTGAATCAATTTACTAATTATCCACAGAATATTTTAAAAATTACTAATCCAGCAACGCAGAAGGAAGAAAAAGCAAGGTATTTAAGAAAATTAGCAAAAAAAAGAAATAAAAAAGCCAAGAGCATTCTTGACGATATCCAAAAAAAAGATAAAAAAGAAAAAATTGAATATTTAACCTATCTAAGCAGTCAAAAACAACAAAAGAAAATGATTAAAAGGTTTTTTATTTTGATTACATTAGGAATTCACAGAAAAGAAGAATTAGAAAATTTAATAAAGAAAGATGATTTTTTTCAAAAACTTAAAAACTTCTTTGTATATTACAGCAATTTTAATAAAGGTAAAATTGTTATCAGAAAAGAAGATGCTGGAAAAAGAATTGAACAAATATTGAAAAAACATTCTGATTTTAAAATTATTTTTCCAGTAAAAGTAAGCCATTGTAAAATAGTTGGTGTAAAAGGCAAGAATTCTAAACAGTTATTACAAATAGTTTTTCACTGGAAAAATATTGCTCAAGGCATTAAAACTCCGTGTCTTAATATTTTTGACTTAGCTTAATTTATATTAATCGGAAATAGTTTTCCCAACTCTGTCTTGGAAATTTGAGTATTTCCTGTGATATTGGATACGAAATTTAATTTTTCTTTTGAGGATAGTTGTTTAGCAACATCCCAAACAGTTAAATTATTTTTTAATGGATTATAAGCAAAATCCATTTTTATTTGGCTTTTTTTATCGGGAGGGAATATTACATTAACATGATTTTCGGCAATAAACTTCATTCCGGAAGGGATAATAGCTGATTTTAATCTTGCCGACTTAACTGTTCCCGTGATTCTATTTGTTACGATTGCAGGTCCGACATTAAAATTATTAGTCCTAACATACTGAGGTTTATCTTTTCTTGTAATTGGTATTTTTAACCCATCTAGGGTTATATTGTGCGCCCATATTAAAGAGATGGCGCCTTTTGGGTTATGTGTAAGAATATCTCTATTTTGGTTCCACACCAATCTCCCTGTTTTAACTTCAAAGTTTAAATCATGTAAAGTCACTTTGCCCTTGAAAGCATTTTTCAGGTAGTTTGTATTTTCGCTAAAGATTAAAATACCATTTTTCTTAAATAAATAATCTCCTTTATTTTTACCTTTTTTAAGGATTAACAACATTATTGATTGCTGGGCTCCATGAAATAATTTAGGATCTTTGATAACTTGCAAGTATTCAATATTAGAATTCTCAACAATAAACTTTCTTACTTTTGAGAAATAAGCTCCATTATTCATAGATGGAGGAACTACATACGCAAGGTACCCGCCTTTTTTAAGTAAATTTATTCCTTGGTGAATAAATAAACTAAAGATATTTACACGACCATTTATTATATCGCCGAATTTCTGTCTTAATGTTTTTGATAGTGTAAATTCATAATAAGGCGGATTTCCAATCACAAAATCATATTTTCCATATTCTTTATTGAAAAGAGTGTTAGTAGTTTTTATGTTTGCCGTCGGAATTAATTCTTTAGCTATATCTACTAATTTTTTATCTATATCCCATGCCTCTAATCTGGGATTCTTAAAATATTCTTTCGCTGTAATTAAAAATTCCCCTGTGCCGCAAGCCGGATCTAAAACTCGTGGATTTTTAACAGTATTTGGTAATTTATTAAGCAATATTTTTCTTATAGACTTGGGTGTAAAATATTGACCGAGAGATTTTCTGTGCCCGATATCCGTTTCTCTCATATATTTAATAGTAGCTTCAGTAAATTCCTTGCTATCTTGGATTATATCTTGTAGTTCTTTGAAATTTCTAATTACACTAATGACTTTCCCTTGAATAATTAAATCTTTTGTAAAAATTGGCTTTAGGTTTGGATTGGCTGGTTGTAATCTAAATCTACTCTTTTCTTTGTAAATTTTCTTTAAGGTTACCTCGTTGTCGTTTATTAAGGCAACAACTGTTTCGCCATTTTCTGCTGTTGGTTGTTTTCTAATTATTACAGTATCACCGTCAAAAATTCCTTCATCAATCATACTGTTTCCTTGAACCCTTAAAGCGTAATGTTTCCCTGATTTAGATAACTGATTTTTAGGCACTTCAATAGTTTCTGTATCTTCAATAGCTTCAATCGGCTGTCCGGCTGCAATAGTTCCTAATATAGATATTTTTACTAAATCTGAAGATTTCTTTTTTTTATTTATTTCAATAACTCTTGATTGTGTTTTTAGATAACCTTTTTCTCTTAACGCTTCTATGTGTTGATGAATAGTTGATACCGAAGACAATCTAAAATGCCTCTTTATTTCTTCCAAAGAGGGAGCATAAGTATTTTCTTTAATATACTTAGTAATAAAATCTAATATTTGTTTTTGTCTTTTTGTTAGCATAGGTTTGACAAGGTTTTTACTCTTGTTATAATTATAGCATACCGAAAAAGAACCGAAAATGCTGTCAACCTGTGGAAAACTTTTTAACCAAAAAAAACCGCCTCGCTTGCAGCGCGGCGGTTTTTTGGTAAAATAGAAATATGAATGTTGAAGTGGAAATAAAAGTTAAAATAGATAGTTTTGAAGAAGTGAAAAAGAATTTGCTTGACGCCGGCAAATTAGTAAAAACAATAAAACAAATTGATGAATATTATATTCCTTGTCATAGGGATTTTTTTGCTAATAAACCTCATCCTGTAGAATGGTTGAGAATAAGAACTAATCCTGATAAAGTAGTTTTTGAATATGATAAGTCCATAAATAAAAAATCTGACGGCGAGCAGGAATGCGCCAAAGAATATGAAACAGAAATTTCTCAACCTAATGAATTTAGAAAAATTTTAGAATTTTTGGATTTCAAAAAAATAATGACAGTTGATAAACAAAGAGAATACTGGAATTGTGGAGATTTTGAAGTTTGCTTGGACAATGTTAAAGATTTAGGATTTTTCATTGAAGTAGAGGCAAAAGGGGATTTTGAAAATACAGAAAAGGCGAAAAAAGGATGTATGGATTTTTTAGATAAACTTGGAATTGAAAATTGGCAAGAAAACCATATCAAAAAAGGGTATCCTGTTCTACTTTTAGAAAAAAATTTGGTAAAATGATAGTGAAAGTTCGTAGAGGTTTAATTCCCGTAGTATAGAAAAAGTGTTGACATAATTTTTAATTTGCGTAGTATAAATAATGATGAAAACCTTTGTTCAAATAGAATACACAAGAGCAATTTAGCAGGGAAATAATTGATTGCGAATAGCCGAAAACGACTAATGTATTTGGCTATTGTATTAAATTATTTAATCCCTGTTTTTTTTATGGACAAAAATAACATAAAAATTCCAAAATTTTTTTACGAGAACCAATCAGAAAAAATTAAAAATCCTTTATTGGTTCTGCATAATATTTCAAAATCCTATGGAGAAGAGGATCTGTTTTCTGCTCTTGATTTAACAATAAATTCTAATGACAGAATCGCTATTGTGGGAGCGAATGGAATAGGCAAAAGCGCTCTTTTGAAAATAATTATAGGAATAGAGGAAGCAGACGAAGGAAATATCAGTAAAAACAAAAATCTTAAAATAGGATATCTGCCGCAAGAAACCCTTTGGAAATCTCTTCAAAACACGCTTTTAGAAGAAATGCATTCGGTAAGCGCGGAAACGCTAAAACTGAATAGCCTTCGCTATGAAGGATTGATAAAAAATCTTTTAGAAAATTTTGGTTTTTCAGAACAATATCTGCAAAGGAAAATTAAGACATTAAGCGGCGGAGAAAGGACAAAATTAGCGTTGGCTAAAATTTTAACCCTGAAACCTAATTTGTTGATTTTAGACGAGCCGACTAATCATCTTGACTTAAAAACAATAGAATGGCTGGAACAATTCTTGTTAAATTGGAATAAAACCATAATATGCGTATCTCACGATAGATTATTTTTGGATAAAATGTGCGATAAGACATTTGAATTAACCAGACAGGGATTGCAAAAATATTATTGTTCTTATTCTGAATACATAAAAGAAAAAGAAAAGCGTATTGAAATACAAGAAAAGAATTATAAAAATCAGCAAAAGTATTTCAAGAAACAGCAGGAATTTATTGACCGTTTCAGATATAAGGCGGCAATAGCCGGACAAGTTCAAGGCAGGATTAAGCAATTAGCAAAAGTAGAACGATTAGAAAATCCGAAAGCAACCAGCGATATCAAAATCGCTTTTGACATTGCAGAGAAAACCTGTTCAAAGGTCTTAGAAATCAATGATTTAATAGTTGGAGATAAGCAATCGCCTTTATTTGAAATACAAGACAGAATAGAAGTAAATTGGGGAGATAAAATCGGCATTATAGGGAATAACGGAGCAGGAAAATCAAGTTTGTTAAAAACCATTATTGGCGAGCGCCAGAATGTTATTGGAAAAGCAAAAATAACACAAGGAATAAAAATAGGTTATTACGCGCAAGCGCATGAAGAATTAGATCCGGAAAAAAGTATATTAGAAGAAGTAGCTTCTAAAACAATATCCGATGAAGAAAAAATCAGAAATGTTTTGGGCTGCCTTTTGTTTACCCAAAACCAGACCGCTAAAAAAATTCATCAATTAAGCGGCGGGGAACGGGCAAGAGTAGCTTTGGCTGAATTAATATTGCAAAGGTCAAATTTCCTTGTATTAGACGAGCCAACAAATCATTTAGACCTCCCAAGCAAAGAAGTTGTGACTAATATGCTTAAAGAATACAAAGGCGCGATTCTTTTAGTTTCCCACGACCGCTATATTCTCAATAAAGTATGTAATAATATTTGGGAAATTAAAAATAAGAAATTAAAAGCATATTTAGGGAATTATAAAGATTATCTCTATGCTTTGATGGATTAAATTTTGAGCGGTTTTTTGTTGACAAAAAGCCGTATCTCTTGTTTAATAACATTATGGATAAAATTAATATCAGAAACATCGCTATTATCGCTCATGTTGACCACGGAAAAACCACGCTGATTGACGCTTTACTGCGCCAGTCCAAAACCGGCTTGGACAAAGATTTGGTTGACAAAGTATGCATAATGGACAGCAATGAGCTGGAAAAAGAAAGAGGCATTACTATTTTTTCTAAAAATGCCGCGATTTTTTATAACGGAACTAAAATCAATATCATTGACACTCCGGGTCACGCGGATTTTGGCGGAGAAGTGGAAAGAGTTTTGAATATGGCGGATGGCTGTTTGCTGTTAATTGACGCAAAAGAAGGTCCAATGCATCAGACCAGATTTGTTTTGAAAAAGGCGCTTGAAATGGGACATAAAATTATCGTGGTGATTAATAAAATTGATAAACCCGGCGCAAGAATAGATTTTGCCTTAAACGCGACCCTTGATTTGTTTTTAGAATTAAGCGCGGATGAAAATGCTTTGAATTTCCCGGTCATTTACGCTTCCGGAAGACAGGGCAAAGCAGGAATGGAACCAGACCTTAATAAAATGACTGATATTATCCCTGTTTTTGACGCAATTCTCAAACATATTCCTTCTCCCTTAGGCGATAAGCAAAAACCTCTGCAAATGCTTGTTACATCAATTTCAGGAGATGATTTTAAGGGAAGAATTTGCATTGGCAGAATTCATAACGGCGTTATTAAATCCGGACAGGAAATAACTTACATCAATAAATTCGGCAAAGAAAAGAAATACCGTTTGATTTCTTTAATGACCTTTTCAGGCTTAAACAAAGTTGAAACAGCAGAGGTTTCAGCCGGCGATATTGCGGCTTTAGCCGGCATACCGGACGCGACAGTCGGAGAAACCATTGCGGCTCCTGAAAATCCAAAAGCTCTGCCTTTAATCAATATAGAAAAACCGACAGTTAAAATGACATTTTTGGTCAATAATTCTCCGTTTGCCGGCAAAGAAGGAAAGTTTTCAACTTCGCGCCAATTAAAAGCAAGATTGTATAAAGAACTGGAAACCGATGTGGCGTTAAACATTGAAGAATTAACAAGCGTGAGCTGGATTGTTTCCGGACGCGGAGAACTGCATTTAGCTATTTTTATTGAAAGAATGCGGCGCGAGGGTTATGAATTGCAGGTTTCCAGACCACAGGTGATTGTTAAAGAAATTGACGGGCAGAAAATGGCGCCGTTTGAAAAGGTTTGCGTTGAAGTGCCGGAAAAATTCCATGGTTCTGTGATACAAAAAATGAATAGCCGAAAAGGAGAAATGGTTGATATGAAAAATATTGACAACACGGTTTTTTTGGAATTTATTATTCCAACAAGAGGCCTTTTCGGATACCGGAACGAATTTCTAACCGACACCAAAGGCACAGGTATTATTAACGCTAATTTTTATAAATATCAAAAGGATCCCGGCAACTGGAAAGAAAGAGACCATGGTTCTTTGGTGGCGCACGAAACAGGTATGACCAATTTATACGGATTGAGAAACATTCAAAGCAGAGGGGTTTTGTTTTTGGGACCGGCAATTAAAGTTTATGAAGGACAAGTTGTGGGACAAAATTCAAGAAGCAATGATATCAGAGTAAATGTCTGCAAGGAAAAACAGCTTTCAAATATGCGTTCGCGGGGCGAGGGCACGACCGAGCATTTTAACGAACCGAAAATCATGGAATTGGAAGACGCCCTGGTTTATATCAGCGATGACGAGCTTGTAGAAATTACTCCCAAAAATATCCGCATAAGAAAAATCTTTTTGGACGAAATCAGCGCGAAACGCGCCGCGAAAATTTGACAAAAATTCTTAAATTTGCTATTTTAAAAAAAATTGGATGAGACCTCTTGACAAGGTTTCTTGGTTTGTTAAACTGGGCTCTCCTGATATTGGCAAGTTCTAAAATAGTTGTTATATTTGTTTTATAATAAAAGCATTGTAGGTGATTGATTGGTTATTAGTAAAAAATTAGCAATCAGTCAGTCGCCTGCAATAAAACATTGTAGTGATTCAGTTAGGGGATAATGTATGCCTGGGACGACTAAAAAGGAGTAATAAATTATGAAAGAAAAAGCGATAGAAGTTTTGAATGAAGCATTGCATAGGATAATAGAAAACTCGCGAGTGATAAAACCAACGGCAATTGAACACCATTGCGCAGATGGACCAGACAGCAGGGGATATACAATGGGACGCAGAGTTTTCCAGTTAAATGATATTAAGTTCGAAATAGCGGATTTGACAACTGAAAAACAACATATAGCTAGAGTAGATGTGATAGCGGATATGAATAAATACGGCGATATTACAAGAAAAAGTATTGATTTTATTCCAGGTGAGCAATGGGACCAAGGAAAAATAGAGATAACAGAACATTGGTGGTTTCCGGCTTATGATTCCGTCTGTTCAGCAAGGGTATCGGAAACGGTAAAAAGAAGAACAAAAAAACAAATAGAGACACTGATTCAATGGCTGCGAGATCAGGGAGTACAGCTCTTTAATACAACAAAATACAGGATTAGTACAGATATTTTAAAATAAAATTTAAAAGGCGATGAGAGTTGAATTATACTCAATTCAATGACTCGCCTGTTTTTTTTGTAGGGGGGGGTTGACAAGTTTTAGAATACTTGTTATAATTATTTATAATAAAAGGCGTAGTAAATTTACTATGCTTTTTATTAATTTAAAGAACTATTTCTGGGCGCCGACTAACGAAATTTCCTCCTTAGTCCGGCGCCCAAAAATGGTTCTTTTGGGTTGACAAGGTTTTATTAGAGTGTTATATAACTATTATAAAACAAGTTCCTTAAAAATTAAATAGAAAAACCTTAGGAGGTGAAAAAAAAGAAAAAATGAATGATGTAGAACTGAACATACTGAACATAAAGGAAAATGAAAAACCTACGGTAACAGTGTTGATTCCCGCTTACAATGAAGAAGAACATATAGCAGAAACTATTCAAAACATTAAAGAACAAAGCTATCCGAATATAATACAGATTTTGGTAGTTGATGACGCTTCAACCGATAATACTAACAAGATAGCAAGAGAATACGGCGCAGAAGTTATTAGAACGCCTGAAAATTCAGGAACAAAAGCCCAAGCGCAGAATTTTGCTCTTCCTTATTTAAAAGGAGAACTAACAATGACAATAGACGCTGATACGACATTAGACCCAAAAGCAACCGAAGATATAGTAAAGAAATTTATTGAAGAACAAGATATTGCTTCAGTATGCGGGTTTGTGGTGCCGGAGAGAAGAAAAAATTTCTGGGAATTAGGTAGGACAATACAATACCTTTACGGACTCTTTATGCGAAAGAAAACACAGGAATATTTGGGCATACCGATTGTCTGTTCCGGCTGTTTCTCTACATTTAATACAAAGATTTTGCAAGAGTATGGATTCAAAGACAGAACAATGGTTGAAGACATGGACTTGACCTGGCAGTTTCTGACAGAAAAGAAAAAAGTGAGATTTTTACCGGATGTAGTATGTTTTCCAAAAGACCCACACAACTGGAAAACATACAGAGGACAAGTGAGCAGATGGTTAAGGGGATTTTTTCAGTGTATGTCTATTTACAAAAAAGATGTTTGGAAAAACAAAAAATTGGCGTTCTTTCTTTATTGGTATTTACTGGAGGGATTAATAGGGGCTATATTTTATCCTTTATTAATCTGGACTTTGATATATCCTCCAAGCCAATATTTAGTGATAACAGAGCCAATATATTTAGTGATTCCATTGAAAGCTGTGATGCCATTGATGTTTCTGTCTTCTGTAGCAATAGTAACGATTTGTTCGCTTTACCAGGGAAGTAAATTGAAAATAAAGAAAACAGAGGTCTTGAAAGGAATACCGTGTTATTTCGTTCTAATTTTGTTGGATTGCTTCATGTTTTTTGAAGCATTTGTGAATGAGTGGGTATTGAAAAGGAAATTGGAAAAATGGGAAAAAGGACATTAATAGGAATTGGTATAGTTGTGTTATTATGTGTTTTTTTCGGGCTTGGCATATTTGCCGAACCATACATAATGCACGACACAGAAGTGAATAAAGTAGAAGTGAATATAGATGATGTCAAAAGCATAGATAATGTCATAGAAAATGCCGTGGTTTTAGAGAAGCAATCAGAAACACCAGCGACGCCAGCGACGCCAGTAATGATACTCGGTCTTTCTAAGATTGAGTTGAGAACAAAAGACAAAGAATCTGTCGGGGTTCAAGTAGACAGAGTGATAAGAGACTATCTTTGGTACAATTCGGCGTTTGACGCCAGTGTTCCGGCAGATAGAATTCCGTATTCCTCTTCGCAACTCGTGTGTTATATGGAAGGCGCGAGAGTAATAGAAATGATGGAATGGGCAAATATGTCAGTTATTCCGCTAACACCGAGCATTGCGCTGAAGAAAGACGATGGTTATTATTACGGCGCTGACGGACAGGGAAACTTTATTTTTCAGATATGTCCGAGCAAAACAGAATATCCGACCTGTGAATTTATCAACGAAAGTAATAATGAATATATAGTAATGCGCGACACGCACGGATTCAACGCTGTTGCTGAACAAGCGTATCTCAATAAAGACAAAGTAGATTTGGTGATTGCCTGCATGGATATGCCGGACAAAGCAAAAGCCGCGTTGTATTTGGCGCAGAATGGAATTCAATGCTACGCGCCCTGCGACAGGTTTACCAACGATTTGATGAACTACAAAGAGAAATTCGGCATAGGAACAGAAATATTGGGCAGCGCGCCAATCAGAAAAACAAATTACGGCGCTGTTATAGGAGATCAGCCAGTAGTGATATCACTTAATGAACCAATTATAGCCCAATACACTGACAGGATGTATCCAGATCAGTATTGCGATACACCGAGCAGATATTTCAGAGAACTGCAAAGAGTTTATAAAATAAACCTTTCAGTTACAGAGGTTTATGCCAATATTGGAGAAACCTGTAATCTAGTAAAAGAAGCAAAAGAACAAAACGCAGAAGTTATAGGCGCAAGAATATTCAATGAAACTGATTACCTGCCGCTTAAAAACTGGTTGGAAGAAAACAAAAACCACAGGGTTATTTTGTTTCATTCTGCGGCATACGAGTTTGGCATCGAGCTATTCAGAGCATATCCAGGGCAAACAAGTTTTGGGGATATTAACCCAAAATTTGTTGGTGATAACTTTGAACCCAAGAAAAACATATCCGCATTGGTGAGTTTCACTTTTGATGACAGCAATCCAAACCACCTGGAGAAAATTGCTCCTTTTTTGGAACAATATGATATGAAAGCAACGAGATACTATGTTACAGGCGTTTCCTGGACTAATTTCACTGAATGTAAAATCCTGCAGGACCAGTACAATTGGGAAATAGGCGGCCATACAAGAACTCATCCAGACCTGACAAATATCACACTGGAACAAGTAAAACAAGAAATTTGTGGAGGTAAAAGTGATTTTATTGCTAACGGTATTGCTGTAAAGAGCTTTGCGCCGCCATACACCGAAATAAACGCAGATACAATGAATATTGTCAAAGAGTGCTACGAGTCCTGCCGCAATGACTGGGGGATTAATTATCCTCCCTACGAACCATATCGTATTAGGATGCTTAGCTCGTTGGATAATATAGATAGGCTAAAAATCTCAGAGATTTCCGACAAGCTAGACGAGGCAATAGAAAACAATGGCTGGATAGTATTTTACAGCCATAGAGTAGATAATACAGGAAACCCGTATTGCACAGACGAACAGTTTTTCAAAGAACTTCTGAATCTAATCAGCAAAAAACCAGAGATTGAAGTAGTGACTGTTTCTGAAGGATTAGAATGGCGCTGGTAGTAAGGGAAGAAAAAGATTAGGAGGTGAAAAAAAGAAAAAATGAAAAAAAGATTGGGAGAAATCTTGAATGTGACATACGTGCCATGCTGCCCAAGCTGCAGTGATTTGATACACTATCTCATCAGGCACCCGGTATTTGCTATAGTAGTTATCTGCCTTATTGTATTTCCAATAGGAGGCATTGAATACTTTATCTGCAACGATGTGAATTTGGGAACAGATGAAAAGGCAGAACAATACTACGAAGCAATTTTGCAGGTACACCAAGATATAGGATTCAACGAGAACGAATATCCACCGTCAGGATTGACGCTTGAGCAGGCAAAAGAAATTCCGTGTATAAACAACGATACAGATGCAGAATATTGGTTATCTGAAGAATACAATAAGGATATAGGGAGAGTGTATTACTATATCCTTCTGGCGATTTACCACAGATGGCTGCATCCAGAAGACGCTAACCATACGGCGATGGAAATACTGAACAATCCGGAGATTATCGGAAATTTCACGTTAGACAACCGCTCATATAACTACGCGACAGTGGCGTATTTCCACAATAGGAGTGTGGTTAACGCACATTTACTAACAAATAGTACATTACCAACAGACGAACTGGAAAGAGTAAAAGCTTTGCTACCAAAGTAAAGCTAAAATAAAAATAGCTCCTTTTATTTTTTTAGGAGCAGGAGGAAATATATTGGCTGATTCTGGAGGTTTTTCCAGAATCGGCATTTTTTTTATTTGTCTTGACATAAATAGAAAATAAAGATACTATGATAGGGACTTGACAAGGTTTTATGGTTGTGTAAACTGTGTGATACAGGATGTTATCGGAACAGCTTGACATTTATCTTGTTAAGAGTTAAGAGTATAGTATAGTATAGAATAGAATAGAAGAAACAAATTAATCTATTTAGAGGAGGAACTAAATAATCATTTGTGGTATTTTTATTGATACTAAATAATAATTGGCAAACAAACAGAGGTTTTTGTTTTGGAACTTCTTCCTAAGAAGGGGAGAGGTTTTTTTGTGAGTTCAAACTTTAGTTCTTAGAAAAATCTAAGAGTTAAAGCTTGGACTCTATAGAGAGCCCAAAAGGAGGAAAAATAACAAAGGTCGAAAAAAAAGATAAATTAAATGAACAAAAAATTATGAACAAAAAAATTCTAATTAGTTTAAGCGTAATCGGAGTTGTTGCTGCTATTGTCATTGGTGGAACTGCGGCTTATTTCAGCGACACTGAAACAAGTAAAGATAATCTTTTTGTCGCCGGCACCATAGATATTTTTGTTGATGGTGATAATTTTGATTGGGAAGGACACGCTACATTAGAAGATATGAAACCTTGTTATACTGACTACATTAATTTCACGATTTATAATAACCTAAGCGACCCAAATCCAGTTAATGTTTGGAAGCACTTGATAATCACTTATGAAGAAGACGGTGCAACTTCTGAACCTGAGTGCACAGAGCAAGGTGGAGAATGGATTAAGGGAGATCCAGGGCAATGTTATTGGAATGGTCATGTTAACAACAATAACATTTCCAGCATTATAGATTATGATCTTATAGTAGAAGTGTATGACAGCTGCGGTAGATTGATTTGGTGGCAGACCATTTATGACAAAGAAGTTACTGTAGCAGAAATTGCCTGCAAAGAAATTTATTTAGGAATGATTCCAGTTGACGGATATATGAAAGTAATTCAGAGTTATCATATGCAGGATCCTAATTTTTCCACAAACTGGGCGCAAGGCGATATAATGGCTTTTGATCTTGAAATTACAGGTATTCAGCTTCGCGGAGAAGCTTGGTTAGATTTCAAACAGGCAACAAAGAGTCCAGAAGAGTATTGGAAAGTTCAAAATCCAGGAAACCCTGCTGGTACTTTGACTTACATAGTAAAGCATCCAGAATTTGACTATGACTTCAACGCCAGTGGACTTCAAACTGACACAGAATACAGCTTGATTTACTATGCTGACCCATGGCCAGGAAACAACCCTGGTGCTTTACTTGGAACAGCAACAACTGATGGAAGCGGTAATATTGCTATGTCAAGTTCTGTTGAACTGAATATGAATCTTCCAGGTCCTGGCGATCTTAATCATCCAGATGGCGCTAAAGTTTGGTTGGTTCCATCCAGCGACTATGATGCAGGTACTAATGAGTTGACATATTGGAATCCTGGTAACTACTTGTTTGAAATTGGTTTGATTTACTACTACGATACTGATTTCTAAGATTGAAATCTTTTCGGTTGTCTCAATCTTGTGAATTGGGACAACCTATAAAGGTTTTGAAATAAAAAAACCAAAGGTCGGAAAAGATAAATAACTAACAAAGAACAAAAAATTATGAACAAAAAAATATTAATTAGTTTAGCGCTTATTGGCGTTGTTGGCGTTATTGCTACTGGCGCGACTGTTTCTTACTTTACTGACACTGAATCCAGTGTTGGCAATGTTTTCACTGCTGGAAGCATTGACTTGAAGATTGACAATCACGCTTGGTTTAATGGCGGGTATATGGAGGAATTTAGTTGGGAGCTTGATGACTTGACAGACCAACTTTTCTTCAACTACACTGACTTAAAGCCAGGTGATTGGGAGGAAGACACTATCAGCATCCGTGTTGATAATAATCCTGCATGGATATGTGGAGAGATTACAATTACCAACAATGACGATATGACTTGTACAGAGCCGGAAATGGATGATGACCCAACATGTGATGAACCTGACGCAGATATTTGGGATGGTGACTTAGCTCAGGAATTAGCATTTATTTATTGGGTAGATGATGGAGACAATGTTCTTGAAAGTGATGAGTATTTTTATGGACCAATATCTCCTGGGGCTTTATTGCCAGATGGCTCAATTAGATTCCCAATTGCTGATGTGAACTATTCCGTAGCTGGATATGATCCAGGTACAGGATTAGGACTTCCTATTGTTGGTCTTGAGACCTATTATATTGCCAAAGCATTTTGTTTTGGTGATATAGATATTGTTCCTGTTGTCCAAGACGGATATAGTGATCAGATGAACCCTGGTAGTCCGCAAGGCCCTGGATTTACTTGTAATGGCGCCTTAGTTAATAACGCTTCTCAGTCAGATAGTTTAACAGGTGATATTTCCTTTACCGCAGTGCAGTACAGAAATAATACTGATTATGTTTGTGTTATAGTGCCAGAGTGTGAGGACGATGAGGATTGTGATGACGAAAATGCGTGCACTTTGGATGTCTGCGACGAGGATAACCTTTGTCAAAACATTTGTTTAGTGGACGATCCTTGTGACGATGGAAATGATCACACTGTTAATGACAAATGTACTCAAGTCGGAGAAGATTGTCTTTGTAAAGGCACACTTGTTGAATGTATAAGTAATGAGGAGTGCAATGACTACAACGAATGTACTTTGGATATCTGCGACGAAAACGGCGTTTGCCAAAACACTTGTTTAGTAGGTCAATCTTGTGATGATGGAGAGCATTACACCATTAATGATGAATGTACTCAAGTTGGAGAGGATTGCTTTTGTGAAGGCGAACCTGTTGACTGTATAGACGCTGGAGATTGCAATGACAATGATCCATGCACAATTGATACTTGTGAAAATAATGTCTGTGTCTACACTCCTATAGTTTGTAATGACCAAGATCCATGTACAACTGATGCCTGTGTTGACGGAACCTGTGTGTACACTCCTATAGTTTGTAATGATGGGGATCCATGTACAACTGATGCCTGTGTTGGCGGAGAATGCGTGTACACTCCTATAGTTTGTAATGATGGGGATCCATGTACAACTGATGCCTGTGTTGACGGAACCTGTGTCTACACTCCTATAGTTTGTGATGACCAGAATCCTTGTACAACTGACGCTTGTGTTGGCGGAGTCTGTATATACACTCCTATTTGTGAGGGTACTGACATAGAGTGCGGTTGCACAAGTTGCGAAAACTGTAACGACCAGGATGGCTGGGTTGATGTAGGCGGCACATACGCATGCTGTCAAGGCGATTACATGCTGTGTACTTGCCAAAATCAAGAATATATAGATTACTCTTGTCAAGGCACTTCTTGTGTTTCTGCAACAACAAATTGGCGCACAGTTGGGACAGACTGTTCTACATGTTATCCATATTGTTGTGATGACGCGCAGTGCGTGCCCTGCAATTATTAACAGTCAAGGAATTAGATAGATTTGAATTCTTTTTGATTGCCTCATAACTCTCCTTGTGGTAAAAATAGGGGCAATCTATAAAGGATTTAAGAAGTGTTTTGAGTATGAAACCATTGAAAATAATTTATTACATTTTTGTTGGACTGATTGCCGCGGTCGCGCTTTTGCTGATTTTCTCAATTTTTCCAATTTCAGGAAATTTCAAACCAATGATAGTCCAGTCCGGTTCAATGGAACCGGCAATTAAAATGGGAAGCGTAGTAGTAGTTAAACCAGCAGATAATTATAAAATTGGCGATGTAATTACATTTGGCGAGGTTAGTAAAACTAAAACGCCGACTACTCATCGGGTTCACGACATAAAAGTAAATGAAGGAAAACCATATTATATTACCAAAGGAGATGCTAATAACGCGCCTGACCAGAAAGAAATTGCTAAAAAAGATATTGTTGGCAAAGTTTTATTCAGTATTCCTTATCTTGGATACGGCGTGGATTTCGCTAAAAAACCGATCGGTTTTGCTTTAATTATTATTATCCCGGCAATGCTCGTTATTGGCGATGAAATAAAGAAAATTTTTAGAGAAATCAAAAAGAAAAAACAATGAGACAATCTATTATAAAAATTATATCATTATTGTTAATTATCGGTCTTAACTGGACCGGGATTTCAGCTGTTCACAGTACTTTGGCTTATTTTAGTGATAATGAAGATTCTAATGGTAATATCTATCAAGCCGGCACCTTAGATTTTTGTTTAAATTCTTCAAGTTTAAATAAGTTTATAGGACTCACCGAAAAAGTTTTATTAGGTTCTGTCTTAACAAATAATGGTAGCCTCGGTTTTCAGTACACAGTGACGGCTGAAAAAATTTCTGGAAGTGATGATTTTTGCAATGCCCTCAAATTAGAAGCTGAATTGAATGGAATTGAAAAACATGACGATGCTCTTATGTCTTTTGATATTCCGGCCTCAACCATGCTTGGAAGTTGGAGTTTTGAGATTAAATTACCGGTTTACGCAGCGAATATTTCTCATGGAGAAACCTGCGAGGTTGACCTTGTATTTAAAGGTTGGCAGACCGATATGCCGGTTTACGGAACAGCGGGCTTTTTTGACGAAGAGAGAATTCATATTAATCTCACCAGCAGGATGGTTGTTTTAAATGAATTCTTACCAAATCCTAACGGGTTAGTTCCTGATTATGGATTTGATTTTGGTGAAGATAGCGACAGTAAACCCCAAGGAGAATGGGTAGAGTTATACAACAATAGTAATTCAAACCACAACCTGGCTGGCTGGTATATTTGGGATGCCAGCAATGATAATTCAAACAAGGTCTTCATTACTGATTCAAATACAATCCCTGGAACTACAACTATCCCGGCTAATGGCTGGCTTGTAGTGTATATGAATAAAGCAGTGTTTGATAACACCGGTGATACCGTTAAGTTATTTGATGGTGCTGACACTTTAATTGATTCATATACTTATATGGCGGATAATGATTATTGTGAAATTGAACCAACACCCGGAGATGAAAATACCACCAATACAACCGGTAGTTGCGGGGGTGTTCCACCAAATAAATCATATGCTCGTATTCCTGATGGTATTGGTTACTGGGTAGATCCTATTCCTACGCCCGGCAGGATGAATAAGTTAATTGAAGAAGAACCTATTGCTGAGGAAATCTTATCTACAGAAGAAACTCCAGCCATTGAAGAAGAGGCAGTTGCCACCGAAGAAGAACCGCCTGTGGTGGAAGAGCTACCTATGGAAGAAGAAACTCCTTCAATCAAAGAACCTGCGCCAGAAGAACCAGCTGACGACGAAGTTCCAGTTGAGGAAATTCCAGTTAAAGAAGTCCCAGTGGTTGAAGAAGAAAAACAACCAGTAGTAGAAGAAGAATTGCCTGTTGAAGAAACTGTTCCTGAACAACCAGTAATTATTGAAGAACCAGTTCCAGTTATGGAAGGCGAGGATGGAGAAACAATTTTTGATGAAGTGTTTGATAATATAGAAAATACAATAAAAGAAGCGATAGAAGAAGTAATGCCTATTGAAGAAGAACTGCCTATTGAAGAATCCGAATCTGAAATAACCGAAGGAATGATTGAGGTCAAACCTCAATCAATTCCAGAACTGGAACAACCAGTGGTAGAACCAGTGATTGAAAAGCCAGTAATTATTGATGAACCAGTAGTTGAAGAAGTAATAGAAGAAATAATTGAACTATTGGTTGAACCAGTAATTGAACCATCGATTGAAGAACAGCCAGTTATTATTCCTGAAGATAATCCTTCTAAACCAATTGATGATTTAGGAGAAGAAACCAATGAATAAATTTGCAAAAACAATTTTAATAGTTTCCATTGCCATTTTTGGCGCGGGATTATTAGTGGTAGATTCTACTCAAGCTCAAGTTGTTGATGAGTTAGTTGTAGAATTTGAAAAAACACCTTTATTTGACGAGGCAGATTTTAAGCCGGGCGACAGTATTACCAGATGGGTAAAAGTAACCAATAACAGCGGTCAAACTCAACCAATTGCTACTGAAGCAATAAACTGGCCTGGTTTTCCTAATTCAAGCAATGTGCCAAATGATGATTTGTCCCGGGCTTTGTTAATCGTTATTAAAAAACAAGGAGGTTCTGATTTATACGGCGGTTCAAGTTCAACCGGTTCTAAATCTCTTTATAATTTTTATCAAGATAGTGATACATACCAAGAAATTTATCTATCTGAAGTTAATAATACACAAACAACTCAATATGATTTTACGATTTCATTTCCATCAGAAAAAGAGAATGAATGGCAGGAAAAAACAACTGGTTTTGATATTATAATCGGTTTTCAAGGAACCGAAGGCGGTCCAACACCTCCCAGTCCTCCTAGTCCGCCCGGTGGTGGTGGTGGTGGTGGTGGACTGCCACCAGGTCTAATTATTCAATATGAAAACACTGTTTGTGTCAGCAGCACTGATGCTATTATAACTTGGCTGACAAGTTATAACTCAACAAGCAGAGTGATTTATGACATTGAACCAGATAAATTTGTTTTATCCAGTTCCCCAAATTATGGCTATGCTGATTCTACTGTTGAAGAAGATACTCCGGCTAATACCAGCGGAGTTACAGGCCATACAGTAGAAATTACCGGTCTTTCACCTAATACAGATTATTATTTTCGCTGTATTTCTCACGCTTCACCCCCAACAATCGGCACAGAACATAGTTTCACTACTTTAGCTATGGGAGAAAGAGATCCTTGTTGTGAAGGAACAACCGAAGAAGAAGGTCCTATTGCCCTTGGTGAGCAGGAAGAGGAGGAGGAAGAGGAAATTCTAATTCCTGAAATAATAGGCGAAGAAGAGGAGTTTCCTGCTTTTGGTGAGCAGGAAGAAGAGGAGGAAGAAATTCTCACTCCTGAAATAATAGGTGAAGAAGGTATTACTGAAGGAGAAGAGGAAATCACAGAAGAAGACACTTCACGCTTTTTAGCAGCAATTGTCAACTTTTTTACTTTGGAAAATTACTGTTGGCTCTTAACCCTTATTGGAATTATTTTGGCTTGTCTATTTGCCTTATCTAAAAATAAGAAGAAGTACTATTTGGGTTTAATTTTTGGTGTAATTGTATTAATTATTTTAGTTGTTTTATTAAAGTGTCTATTTTTAATAATTCCAATAGTTATATTAATTGTTTCTTTTCTTATCACATTATTAAAAAAGAAAAAACAAGCCCAAGAAACAAGTTGGAGTTAGAATAATTAACAAATTATATAGGTGTTCTTAAAAACGGAAACATCCAACTATGACAGTATAGTAGTAAAAACAGGGGATAATCCCCTGTTTTTTTGTTGAAATGCGAAATGATTGAAAACCAGTTAAAAAAGAAGTAAAATAAAATTGATGTTAATTAAAGTTAAAGTTTTTCCAAATTCAAAAAAACAAGAAATAATCAAAAGGGCAAAAGATAGTTTTGATGTTAAAGTTAAGGCAAAACCGATAAAAGGACAAGCGAATAGGGAAGTTATAAAAGCGCTTGCTTCTTTTCTTAAAATTCCGGAATCAAGAATAAGAATGATTAAAGGATTTAAACAAAGAAACAAAGTTTTTGAAATTTTAAAAAGTGTTGACCTTGTGTTTCTGACAGGGTAAAATTAATTAATGTTAAAAAAACCTAAAAAAACAATTAAAAAGCGCAAAATAATTAAGAGGGTTAAAACAAAAGCAAAAGCAAGAGCAAAGAAGGAGACAGACAAGGTAAAAAAAACCAAAATCAAAGTAATTGGCATTGGCGGCGGCGGAAATTCAATTGTCTCGGAAATTGCCTCGCGGATGAAAAAAGCGAATTTTGTTGTTGCCAACACTGATATTCAGGCGTTAAAATCATCAAGCAGGCGCGCCGCGCATTTTCAGTTTGGCTTAAATCTTACCCAAGGACTTGGAACCGGAATGAATACGGAATTAGGAATGGCTGCTGCCCAGGATGAAAAAGACAGAATAAAAAAAATGTTGGAAAATCAGGATTTAGTAATTTTGGTTGTTTCTCTGGGAGGAGGAACAGGGTCTGGCGCGGCTCCTATATTCGCTAAAATCTGCAAAGACCTGGGCAATTTATGCTTAGGTATTTTTACTTTGCCTTTTGAATTTGAAGGAGAAAAGAAAATGGAAATCGCTAAAAACAGTTTGGCAAAACTAAAGTATCAATTAAACGCTTTTTCAGTTATTCCCAATGAAAGAATTTTCAGAATTATTGATGAAAAAACTCCGCTAAAAATGGCTCTCTCGGCAATAAATAAAAGTTTAACCGAAAGTTTGGAAGGCCTGATTGAAACAATTTACGAACCCGGCCTAATCAATATTGACTTTGCCGACTTAAAAACAATTCTTAGCGGACAGGGAAAATTGGCTTATCTAAATACCATAGAAATCCAGAAAAAAAGAGACACTGCCAAAGAAGCGATTGAAAAAGTCCTGAATTCTCCGTTATATCCTTACAGCATTAAAGGAGCTAAAGGAATTTTATTAAACATATCAGGACCAAAAGACCTTGGACTTTTTGAAGTGAGCAAAATTTCAAAGACAATTTCCGACCTGTTAAATAAAGAAGCAAAAATTATTTTTGGAGTTTCTCATAATAAAAAAAATTCCAATGTTATTAAAACAACTTTGCTGGCTACCGGCATTCCTTCACAGCGTCTTTCATTAAAAAAGCCTGCTGTACAGAAGAAAGTATTGCCAAAGAAAACATTGCCCAAGAAAAAAAGAAAAAGAAAAGTTTCCAAGCCAAGCAAAATAACCAAACCAATTAAAAAAATAAAAAAAACCAAGCCAATTAAACCAATCAAGCCGGTTAAACCGGTTCAAACCCCAAAAAATCTTCTACCAAAAGTTATTGATGCTTCGGCAGGCTCAGCACCAATAATTTCAATTCATCCTGAAGAAAAACATTTGGAAGAAAAAAATTCTGAAAAAGTCAGAAAAAACGCTCTTCAAATAAAAAAGGAAGTGGAGGAAACCGAGAAAAAAATGAACGAACAGGAAAAAATCTGGGAAACTCCAACTTTCTTGCGAAGAAAACATGAGTAATATTATGTATGATTTAATTATTATTGGCGGCGGACCCACCGGAATTACCGCAGGAATTTACGCCGCGCGGCAAAATTTAAAAACGCTTTTGATTGCTAAAAGTTTTGGAGGACAAATGACCCGTAAAGCAGTTGCTATTGAGAATTATCCCGGATTTGAGGAAATTTCCGGAATGGATTTAATCCAAAAATTTGAAGAACACTTAAAAAAATATGAAATTACGATTGAAAGGGATTCAGTGATTGAATTAAGCAAAAACCAGGAGAATTTCCTTGTTATTACAAAAGGAAAAAAGCAATTTCAGGCAAGCGCTGTTATCATTGCTTCCGGAGCCGACCCGCGTTCTTTGGGAGTTCCCGGAGAAAAAGAATTTGTCGGCAAAGGAATAAGCTTTTGCGTCCAATGCGACGGTCCTTTGTTTTTTGGCAAGAAAGTGGCAATAATCGGCGGCGGCAATGCCGGTTTTGAAGCCGCTTTATCTCTAAGTAAAATTGCGGAAAAAATTTATATTTTAGAATATGGCGCAAAAGCAATAGCGGATAAAACCATTCAGGAAAAAATTAAGAAAAAAGAAAACACGCAAGTGCTCACTTCCGCTGCGCTAAAAGAAATTAAAGGAAAAGAATTTGTGAGTTCAATTGTTTATCAAGACAGAAAAACCGAAAAAAACATTGAACTTGTTTTGGATGGCGTTTTTATTGAAATCGGCAGCAAACCCGCAACAAATTTTATCAAGGACTTGGTTGATTTTAATGAAAGAGGAGAAATTAAAATCAATCTATCAAACTGCCAAACCAAAACAGAGGGTCTTTTCGCGGCCGGCGATGTTACTGAAATAAAAGCAAAGCAAATAGTCATTGCCGCGGGCGAAGGAGCCAAAGCCGCTATATCTGTTAATGATTACTTGCAGAGGAAAAATGAGGATTAAAAAAATTCAAGCCAGAGAAATTCTGGATTCAAGAGGAAATTTAACAATTGAAGCGGAACTATCTGCTGATTTTGGCAAGTTTTCTGCTTCGGTTCCATCCGGCGCCTCGGTTGGAAAATATGAAGCCAAAGAATTAAAATCTCATAAAGCGATAAAAAACATAGAAAAGATTATTGCTTTGCGATTAAAAGGAAAAAATGTAAGCACCCAGAAAGAAATAGATGATTTAATGATAAAGTTAGACGGCACTAAAAATAAATCGCGATTAGGCGCTAATGCTATTTTAAGCGTATCCATAGCGTTCTGCCGCGCCAGCGCGGCAGCCAAAAATATCCCTTTATATCAGCGCATTGCTCAATTAGGGGAAAACAAGTCTCCTTTAACTTTGCCGCAGCCTTGTTTTAATATTATCAATGGAGGAGCTCATGCCGGAAATAATTTAGATTTTCAAGAATTTATGATTGTTCCTCAAATTAAACCTTTTTCCAAAGCTTTACGAGCTGGTTGTGAAATTTATCAGGAATTGGCAAAAATTTTACAGAAAAAATACGGCAAATCAGCTATAAATGTTGGATTGGAAGGCGGATTTGCTCCGCCAATAAAATATCCGGAAGATGCCTTGAATCTAATTCAAAAAGCAATAAAACAAACCGGCTATAACGGCGAAGCCGATATATCCAGAGAAGCTGGCTATAAAAACAAAGTGAAAATTATTTTGGATGTTGCCGCTTCCCAGTTTTTTCAAAACAAAAAATACAAAACAAATTTTGGCGTTTTCAATTCTAAACAATTATTAAAATATTATTTGTCTTTAATCAAAAAATATCCGATTATGGCAATTGAGGATCCTTTTGCTGAAAATGATTGGCAGGGTTTCAAAGAGCTGACGGAGAACAGTTCTCCGTTAGATAACGGAGAACTGTTCTCCGTAATTGGCGATGATTTAACTGTTACAAATATCAAAAGAATTAAAAAAGCGGTTCAGGAAAAAGCGGTTCAGGGCATAATAATAAAACCAAATCAAATCGGAACAATTTCAGAAACAATAGAAGCAATAAAATACGCCAAAAAAAATAATCTGAAAATTTTTGTCAAACATCGTTCAGGAGAAACCAATGACGATTTTATCGCTGATTTAGCAGTAGGAATAGGCGCTGATGGAATAATGGCAGGCGCGCCTGCCTGCGGCGAACGCGTGGCAAAATACAACCGCTTGCTGAAAATTGAACAAGAATTAAAAGAAGAAAAAAATGGCTAAATTAATTTTATTAAGACATCTCAAATCGCAATGGAATTTGGAAAACAGATTTTCCGGCTGGGTTGATGTTCCTTTATGTAAAGAAGGAATTAAAAAAGCCAAAGAAATTTCCAAAAAAGTATTTAAAAATAAAATTGACATTGCTTATTCTTCCCCCTTGCTTAGAAACCAAAACACATTGGTAAGAATTTTGGATTATGTTGCTCGCAAATACCCGATTTTTATCCATCTTGACAAAGGAAAAATGAAAAAATACGGGAATTTCACGGAAATACACAAAAACTATTTGCCCGTATATATTTCTGAAAATTTAAATGAAAGATATTATGGAAAACTGCAGGGATTAAACAAGCAAGAAATTATTAAAAAATACGGGCTAAAAAAAGTTCATCTTTGGAGAAGGGGATTTGAGCAAACTCCTCCGGGCGGCGAAAGCTTAAAAGACACATATAAAAGAGCAGTGCCATTTTTTCGCAGATATATTGAAAAAGATTTAAAAAAAGGAAAAAATGTTTTAATAGTAGCCAGCCATAATAGTTTGCGCGCAATAGTTAAATATATTGAAAAAATATCTGACAAAGACATTGCTGAGCTTGAAATACCTTTTGCCGGAATAATAAATTATAAATTTCATAAATCATTAAAATTAAAAAACAAAAACATACTTTAAAATAAATGCCCAAAATTCTAAAGGTCGTTTGAAAATTCAAAAAGTGCGGGATAAAATTTATGAAGGTCTTAAAAATCGGAGCAAAATGGTGTCCGGGATGCAAAATAATGACGCCAAGATGGCAGGAAATTGAAAAAGAAAACCCTTGGCTGAAAACCGAATACATTGGAGTGGACGAGCATCCGGAAATGATAAACAAATATCATATTACAAATATGCCGGCTTTTCTTTTTTTAGACAAAGAGGAAAAAGAAATTACAAGATTTTCCGGAGAAGTAGAAAAAGAAATTTTGGTCAAATGTATTTTAGAAAATAAAGATAAATAATTGCCAAGTTTTTTATTTTGTGATAGCATAAAATTATGTTTAATATGTTTACAAAATCTATCAAAATTTTAGCGTTAATTGCTTTCCTTGTGGCTGCGGGCGTAATATCTATCGGGATTTTTTCCAATCTTGATAAAATCAAAACTCTCTCTTCTCAACAAGATAAAGAGCAAGATTCAAACGCGCAAAAAATAGCTGAAAAAGCAATAGATTATATTAATGAAAATATGCTGAAGGGAACAACCGCTTCCTTAATAAGCGTTGTTGAAGAAACCGGATTGTATACATTCCAATTAAAAATAGGGGATAATGAATTTACTTCTTATGTAACTTCAGACGGAAAATTTTTATTTCCAGACCCGCCTGTTGATTTAGAACAAAAAATTTCTAAAGAAGAGCCGGAACAACCTGAAGAAAAAGAATATTCTTTAAAAACATTAGAGAATTTGGCTAAGTGTTTAACTGAAAAGGGGGCAAAGTTTTATGGCTCTTCCGGATGCGGTTGGTGTAATCGCCAGAAGACCCTTTTTGGAGAAGCGTCTCAATATCTGCCCTATGTTGAATGCGCGGATGAAAAGACAAAGCATCTCTGCGAAGAAGCAGAAATTGGACCAATCCCTACTTGGGATTTCCCAGACGGGCAAAGAGTAGAGGGATTTCAATCCATTGAAAAATTAGCCGAGTTATCCGGCTGCTCTCTATGATTAAAATTTATTTAACTCCTACCTGCCCTTATTGTTCTACTCTTAAAGGATTTTTGAAAGAGCGTAATATAGATTTTCAAGAAATTGATGTCTCTCAAAATGAAAAAGACAGAGATGAAATGATTGCAAAATCGCATCAAATGGAAGTGCCGGTAGTGGAAATTGACAACGAGATTGTAGTAAGCTTTGACAGAGAAAAAATCTGTAAATTACTTAATATCAAAGATTAAAGATGATAAAAATTGCTATAAACGGATTTGGGAGAATTGGGAGAGCAACATTTAAAAGGATTCTTGACAAGCATCCTGATTTAGAAATTGCGGCGATTAATGATTTAACAGACCCGAAAACATTGGCGCATCTGTTAAAATATGATTCTTTGTATGGAATTTATAACAAAACGATTCAATCTACCGAGAACTCGCTTATTGTAGCTGATAAAGAAATTAGAATTTTTGCCGAGAAAGACCCGATTAATCTGCCCTGGAAAAAAATGGGAATTGACATTGTTTTGGAATGCACCGGCATTTTCAGGGATTATGAAGGCGCAAAAAAACATCTAAAAGCCGGGGCAAAAAAAGTAGTAATTTCCGCTCCGTCCAAAACACCTGAAAAAATTCCGTCTTTTATCTTGGGAGTAAATGAAGAAAAATTTGACGCTAAAAAAGACGAAATTATGGATATGGGTTCCTGCACTACTAATTGTTTGGCGCCGGTGGTCAAAATTCTTCAGGACAATTTCAAAATTATTCAGGGGTTTATGACCACTATTCATAGTTATACTAATGACCAAAAAATTTTAGACCTGCCGCACAAGGATTTGCGTCGGGCAAGAGCAGCCGGTATAAATATCATTCCAACCACTACAGGAGCCACAAAAGCAATCGGAAAAGTAATGCCGGAACTTGAAGGAAAGTTAAACGGCATAGCAATGAGAGTGCCCCTGCCTGTTGTTTCAGTTATAGATTTAATTTGCCAAACAGAAAAGAAAACATCTATTGAAGAAGTAAATTATATTTTCAAAAAAGAATCTCAAACAGACAAATTAAAAGGAATTTTTGGAATTGAAGACGCGCCTTTGGTTTCTTCGGACTACAAAGGAAATTCTTTTTCCGCAATTGTTGACGCCGGGTTAACAATGGCGCAAGATAATCTGGTAAAAGTTGTCGCTTGGTATGACAATGAATACGGCTACGCGTGCCGCTTGGCAGAATTCGCCGAATTTGTCGGCAAAAGAATTTAAGAACCTGCCTCGCTTTGCTCGGCAGAACCTTGCTGCCTTTGGCAGTAAACATTAAACATTGCCGCTAACAAGCGGCTTTTTAATTTGTCTAAATTTTGGTAAGATAAAGATACAATATGGCTTTGTTAAATTTTGAAGAAACAAAAAAACTTTTGCGGAAATATAAAATTCCGCTTTGCAAAACCAAAATAAGCAAATCAAAAGAACAAGCGATTAAAATAGCTGAAAAAATCGGGTATCCTTTGGTTTTGAAAATTGCTCCGCTTAAAATTGTTCATAAAACAAAAATTAACGGAGTGAAAACAGGAATAAAAAATGAAAAACAATTGAAAAAAACTTGGGATAATTTGTCAAAAGTCAAAGAAATTGAAGGAATTCTAATTCAAAAAATGCTCTCCGGCAGGGAAATAGTTTTGGGAATAAAAAGAGACCTGCAGCTTGGTTCGGTTTTAATGTTTGGTTTGGGCGGAATTTTTGTTGAAGTTGTAAAAGATGTCTCTTTCAGAATTTGCCCTGTTTCAAAAAAACAAGCTGAAAAAATGGTCAAGGAAATAAAGGGTTATCCTGTTTTATCTAACGAGGTGAATATTAAACAAATTATTAAAATCATTGTTAATCTTTCAAAACTTGCCGGAAGACAAAAAAAGATTAAAGAAATTGACTTAAATCCAATAATTGTTAATGAGAAAAAAGCGTTAGTTGTAGACGCTAAAATTATTGTATGAGAAATTTAGAAAGAATCTTTAATCCAAAATCAATTGCCGTGCTTGGCGCCAAATCCGATATAAAATCAGTTGGATGGGGACTGATGAAAAATGTTTTAGAAGGCAAGACAAAAAGAAAAATTTTTGTGGTCAATCCTTTTAAAAAAGAAGTTTTTGGAATTAAGTGTTTTCCCAGCATAAAATCAATAAATGAGACGATTGATTTGGCAATAATTGTTGTACCGGCGCGCATAGTATTAAAAGTTGTAAAAGAATGCTGTGAGAAAAGAGTTGGGGGACTTATAATAATTTCTTCCGGTTTTGCGGAACGAGGAGAAAAAGGACAAATTCTCCAAAAGAAAATTACGGAGATGGTTAAACAAGCAAAAATTCCGTTAATAGGACCCAATGTTTTAGGCATTATTCGTCCCTCAAAAAATTTAAACGCTTCATTCGCTCCGGCAACTCCCAACCAAGGAAAAATTGCCGTTGTTTCCCAATCAGGCGCTTTAATTGACTCAATAATTGACAGGTCGCTTTTTGAAAATTATGGCTTTTCTACTTTAATTTCCTACGGAAATGAAGCGGATTTAGAATTATCTGATTTTCTTTTGTGGTTGAAAAAAGATAAAGAAACAAAGGTGATTGCTGTTTATCTTGAAGGTTTGAAGAACGGGCAAAAATTTATGAAAGTTGCCAAAGAAGTTGTAAAAATAAAACCAATTGTAATTATAAAAGCGGGAAGAAGTAAAAAAGGCGTTGAAGCCATAACTACTCACACCGCGTCTTTAGCCGGAGATTATGAAATTTATTCTGCGGCTTTCAAACAAATAGGTCTAATTCAAGTTGATACGGTTGAACAACTTTTTGACACTGCTAAAAGTTTGGCTTGGCAGCCTAAATGCAAGAATAATATAGGCATTGTAACCAATGGCGGCGGCTGCGGCGTTTTAATGGCTGATTACTGCGACGAATTAGGAATTAAATTGGCAAAATTAAGCAAAACGACTTTAAAAAAATTAGCAAAAACAAAAAAAATGCACTTTGCTTGCTCTAAAAGAAACCCTTTAGATATAATAGGCGACGCCTTGGCTGTTAGATATAAAATTGGAATTGAGGCTTTACTGGCGCAAAAAGATATTTACGGTTTAATCATAATTCAGACCTTGCAAATAATGACTGAACCGCAAAAAAATGCTAAAATAATTGTCAGAGCCAAGAAAAAATGGCCTAAAAAACCCATAATCTGCGCTTTTTTAGGCGGAAAAATTACTAAAAAGGGGATAGAAATTTTGGAAAAAAATCAAATCCCGAATTATTCTGATTTAAAAAGAGCTGCCTGGGCAATGAAAGTTTTAATTAAACAATGAATAAAATTTAAAAATTTGACATACTTTTTCATTTTGTTAAAATTAATATATGTTTCAAGAATTTTTGTTTTTCTATTTAAATAAGGCAAAATACGAACTCATTGAAGAAGGAAAAACTTATTACGGAGAAATTCCTGGATTAAAAGGAGTTTGGGCTACAGGAAAAAGCTTAGAAGAATGCAGAAAAAAGCTTTTAGAAACATTAGAAGGATGGGTAATTTTAAGGTTGAAAAAAAATCTTCCCATTCCAAATTTCAGAATTCCTTACAAAAAAATCTCTTACAGTAACAAAGTTTATGCCAAAGTTTAAGTCGATTTCCTGGCGAGAATTGGTAAAATGTCTTAAAAGGTTTGGTTTTGAAGGACCGTATCAATCTGGAAAACACCCATATATGATTAAAGGAAATTTAACTTTAACTATCCCTAATCGCCATTCTAAAGATATTAGTACTGACCTTCTCTTACGAATTTTAAGACAAGCCGAGATTGACAAAAAAGATTGGTTAATAAAAGAATAAAATGTTTAATTTCACCTGTTTTAGGTGATTTTTTGAAAAAAGAAATTAGAAAATTAAAAAAAATGGATCCAGAAAATCTTTTAAAAGGAAGAATGGGCGAAGTGTTAGTGGAGGAAATGTTAAAACAAGCTGGTCATAAAGTTTATCGTTTTGGGTATGAAGCGGTTATTCAAAATTTATCACAATTGGAAAAGAGATTTAATAGAGAAAGTGAAGTTGGACTGAAAATAAGAGCGCTTCCAGATTTTTTAGTGGTTACTAAAACAGGAGAACCTATATTTATTGAGGTTAAAGTGCGTCTAAATTTTAATGTTTTTCAATCTGACTTGCTATTTTTTGATTTAATGGATAAGTTTCTAAAACCAAAACTTATTATTATTACAAATAAGGAACCATATTTTAGAATTTCTTATCCACCTTATATAAATAAAGAGAGAGAAATTACTTGGGTTTCTTTAGAAAAAGATGAAGATTTGAAAATTCCTATAAAGATTCTTAAAGAAATGGATAAATTAGTAGAAAAATATTTTTAAAATTAAAATATGAAAAAATCGCAAAAATATATTCTTTGGTATAAAGAAATTTCTAAAAATGATGTTGCAATAGTTGGAGGGAAGAACGCTTCATTAGGCGAGATGTTTTCGCAATTAACCAAAAAGGGGATAAATGTGCCTGACGGATTTGTTTTAACATCATCCGCTTACTGGTATTTTTTGAAATTTAATAAAATTGACAAAAAACTAAAAGAGATTTTTCATAAATTCAATCCAAAGAGTTTAAAGTCGCTAAAACAAACAGGACAAATGGCTCGGCAATTGATTTTAAAAAGCCAGTTTCCGGATGATTTGAAAAAAGAAATTTTAGAAAATTACAAAAAATTGTCGCGAAAATATAATCAGAAAAATGTTGATGTCGCGGTCAGAAGTTCGGCAACTGCGGAAGATTTGCCAAGCGCGAGTTTTGCGGGACAGCACGAAAGCTATCTTAATATCTCCAAAGAAAAAAATGTATTAAAAGCCGTAAAAAAATGTATTGCTTCTTTATTTACTGACAGGGCAATTTCTTACCGCGAAGAAAAAGGTTTCAATCACTTAAAAATTGCTCTATCAGTAGGAGTTCAAAAAATGGTCAGGTCTGACCTTGCGTCATCAGGAGTAATTTTTACATTAGACACTGAAACCGGATTTCCAGATGTTGTTTTAATCAATTCTATTTTTGGCATAGGCGAAATGCTTGTCAAAGGGAAAATAACGCCTGACGAGTTTTATGTCCACAAACCAACCCTTCGGCTCGCTTCGCTCGCTCAGGGCAAGCCCTACAAGCCAATAATCTCCAAAAATTTAGGAAGAAAAAACAAAAAGTATATTTACGCTAAAGCAGGGGAATTAAGAGAAGTTTTAATTCCTAAAAACCAGCAAATGAAATTTTCTCTGACTGATAACGAGATTTTATGTTTGGCAAAATGGGCCTGTGAAATTGAAAAACATTACCAGATGCCCCAGGATATTGAGTGGGCAAAAGATGGAAATACTGGAAAGTTATTTATTGTTCAATCAAGGCCTGAAACAGTTCACACGCCAAAGACAAAAACCTTTTATCAAGAATACAAAATCAAAACAAAAAACAAACCGATTTTAACGGGAATTGCGGTTGGCAATAAAATTGCCCAAGGGAAAATTCATATTATAAAAGACGCTTCTAAAATTTCCGAGTTTAAAAAAGGCGAAATTTTAGTAACAAAAATGACAGACCCTGACTGGGTGCCGATTATAAAAATCGCTGCCGCTGTTGTTACTGACGAAGGTTCCAAGGTATGCCACGCGGCAATTGTTTCAAGAGAACTGGGAATACCCTGTATCGTGGGAACTATGAAAGGAACCAAAGTTTTGAAAACAGGTAAGGAAGCAACTACTGACTGCAGCCAGGGACTGCAAGCCCGAATTTTCGCGGGCAAAATTCCTTTTGAAATTAAAAGATATAACTTAAAAAAAATACCAAAGTTAAAAACAAAGATTATGCTTAATATCGGCACTCCGGACATTGCTTTCAAAACCTCGTTTTTGCCAAATGACGGCGTAGGACTGGCAAGAGAAGAATTTATTATTGCTGAAAAAATCAGAATTCATCCACTTGCTTTGTATCATTACAAAAAATTAAAAGACAAACTGCTAAAAAGAAAAATTGAAGAAATTACAATTGGCTATAAAGATAAAAAACAGTATTTTGTAGATAAATTGGCTGAAGGCGTTGCTTTTATTGGTTCGGCTTTTTATCCCAAAGAAGTAATTGTGCGGCTTTCTGATTTTAAGACCAATGAATATAAAAATCTTATTGGCGGCGAAATGTTTGAAAACGAAGAAGCAAATCCAATGATTGGTTTTCGCGGCGCGTGCCGTTATTTAGACAAAGAGTTTCAACCGGCGTTTGAAATGGAATGCAAAGCAATTAAAAAAGTAAGGGAAATCTTTGGATTAAAAAATATTACCGTAATGATTCCGTTTTGCAGAACAATAGAGGAGGGAAAAGCAGTAATTAAATTAATGAAACGATTTGGCTTAGAAAAAGGCAAGCAAGGATTAAAAGTTATTGTGATGTGCGAAATTCCTTCCAATGTTATTTTGGCGCAAGAGTTTTTAAAAGTTTTTGACGGAATGAGTATAGGAAGCAACGACCTAACTCAATTAACTTTGGGAGTAGACAGAGATAACGCTAAAATTGCCTATATTGGCGATGAAAGAAACGCCGCAATAAAACAAATGCTTAAAAAAGTTATCAGGCAATGCAGGGAAAAGAAAAAATACTGCGGAATTTGCGGCGAAGGTCCTAGTACATATCAGGAATTTGCCGAATTTTTAATCAAAGAGGGGATAGAAAGCATTTCTCTAAATCCGGACACTGTAATCAAAACAATCTTAAAGTTAGCAAAAAGATGAAAAAAATATTTACATTAAAAGAATATGTGAAAAAAAATGATAAAGAATTAGCAGATTTGATTATAAAAATAGCTGGTCTCGCGGAAAAAATAACCCAGGAACTTCCGTACAGGCGAGGCAAAGCAGAAACAAAAAATGTATTTGGCGAAACGCAATTAGTTATAGATAAATGGGCGGATAAATTTATCATTAATGAATTGAAAAAATCAGGATTAGTGAGAGAAATGGTATCAGAAGAACAGGAAGCTCTTGTCAAGCTTAATTCTCAAGCATTATTTAGTATTACTCTGGATCCGTTGGACGGTTCTTCAAATATTGAAAGTAATAATCTAATTGGCACAATTTTTGGCATATACAAAAAAAATCTTCCGGCTAAAGGAAAAGAGCAAATTGGAGCGTTGTATGTTTTATACGGTCCGGTAATGACTTTAGTTTACGCAACAAAAAATGGAGTTAATGAATTTCTACATACCAAAAAAGGATTTGCGCTTAAAGAAAAAAATATAAAACTTCCAAAAACAGGCAAGTTATACAGTATTGGAGGACTGCGAAAAGATTGGCTTCCCTGGTTTAGAAAATATGTTGAAGAATTAGAAATACAAGGTTATAAATTAAGATATGGAGGCGCGTTTGTCGGGGATTTTAATCAGATTATTCATTATGGCGGGATTTTTGCTTATCCTGCGCTTAATGACAAGCCAAACGGAAAATTAAGATTATTAGCTGAAAGCAATCCAATGTCATTTATTATAAAACAAGCAGGCGGCGCTTCAACTAATGGC
>JAGMAB010000010.1 GCA_023131055.1 Candidatus Parcubacteria bacterium
TTCGGCTTGTTGATTTCTTTTTCGCAGATTGACAGCAAGTCCTTTCTAATGCCGAATTTTTCTATGTTGATTAAATTTCTCGGGTCTAAAATTCTTAACACGATTGATTCTCCGTATTCAGACGGCAGGGTTGAAGTTCTGGTTTCAATCAAGGTTTCCTTAAAAGAAATAGAAAATCGGCCGTCTTGGGGCCGATTAGTAATATTAAATTTAATTCCGGATACAAGCTTTATGCGTGAAAGTAAAGACAAATATATTTGCGATTCAATGTCTATCACTTCCTGTAAAATTCCGTCAATTCTAACGCGGATTTTTACCAAGTCCTTTTTCGGTTCAATGTGAATATCAGACGCTTTGAGAAAAATTGCTCCGCCTAAAATAATTTCCAAAAGCTCACTTGTGTTTTTCAATAAAGAACCCTGTATTTTTTTCTTAAAACCAGAAACATCTTTTATTTCTTTCTCAATTTCTTTTAGATTAACAGGAGAAATTTCTACGCCTTTAATGTTTTTTTTTGAAAATTTTTCCATAAAGGGTTAGAATAAGATTAAGATGTTTAATAATTTGAATTTATCTTAATTCCAAAAAAAAGTCAAATGAAAAAAGAATATTTAACTATCAGTCCTCTGCAGACAAAAAAGATAGGCGAGATTTTAGCTAAGGAGATATTGAAAACAAAGCCCTTAAAAACCGGTTTTGTAATCGGTTTGAAAGGAAATCTTGGAGGAGGCAAGACAACATTTTTACAGGGATTTGCCAAAGGGCTGGGGATTAAAGAAAAAATTACCAGCCCTACATTTGTCATAATGAAAAATTACAAAAATTTTTACCACATTGATTGCTACAGAATTTATAAGCCAAAAGAAATTCTTGATTTGGGATTTAAAAAAATTATTTCCAATCCAAAAAACATTGTGGCGATTGAATGGGCTGAACGAATAAAAAAAATCCTTCCCAAAAACACCATCTGGCTCACTTTTGAATTTATAGACAAAAACAAAAGAAAGATTATGATAACTTAATATGGTTAAAAAAAAGCGGTTGATTATTATTGATTCAAATTCTGTTATTCATCGGGCTTATCACGCCTTGCCGCCTTTAACGACTAAAAAAGGCGAATTGGTTAACGCCATATACGGATTTTTACTGGTTTTTTTAAAAGCGATTAAAGAGTTTGAGCCGGATTATATTGCCGCTTGTTTTGATGTTCACGCGCCGACATTTCGTAATAAATTGTCCAAGCAATATAAAGCGAAAAGACCAAAAGCGCCAAAAGAACTTTATGAGCAAATTCCAAAGATAAAAGAGATTTTGAGAAAAACAAACATTACGGTTTTTGAAAAACCGGGTTATGAGGCGGATGATTTAATCGCTACCATAGCGAAAAAAGCCCCGCAAAAGCAGATTTATCCGGAAATAGAAATTTATATTTTTAGCGCCGATTTGGATGTCTTGCAGCTTGTCAATAAAAACACTAAAATTTATTCTTTCAGCAAAGGCATTAAAAAAGCAATTGTTTACGGCAAGCAGGAAGTGGTTGAACGCTTTGGCGTTTTGCCAAAACAAATAGTTGATTTTAAAGCGTTGGCCGGCGATGCCGCCGATAATATTCCGGGCGCTACTGGCATAGGGAAAAAAACAGCAAGCCAATTGCTCCAAAAATTTAACACAATAGAAAATCTGTTTCAAATAATAGAAAAAAATGATGCGCGGGAAATCAATCCCAGAATTAAAGAAATTTTAATAAAAAACAAAGACCAGATATTTTTATCCCAACAATTGGCGCAAACAAGGCAAGACGCGCCTATTGATTTTAATTTGGAACAATGCCAGAGCCAAAAATTTGACAGACAAAAAGCAGGCGAAATTTTCAAGGATTACGGGTTTCACAGTTTGGCTAAAAGGTTGTATAATGATGAAAACAATAACAATAAAGTTCAGGGTTTGCTTTTGTGATAAAAATGGTAGAATTAAGAAGATGTTAAAATTAAAACAAAAAATGAAAACTAAATTAAAACATAGTTTCAGTTTAGTTGAAGTCTTGATTGTTATCTCAATAATCTTTATTTTAGCAGGGATAATTTTTGTTAGTGTTTTTGGACATATAGCCAATACAAGAGACGCAAAAAGAGTTTTAGAACTCGGCAGTTTAAAAAGCGCTTTGGAAAATTATTTTAGGGATAACGGGCATTATCCTGTTGTTACCGGTTCAGAGGACGGAATTTGCATAGAAGAAGGACAAGGAGGAACAGAATTTGCCCAAGCTCTTCAGGGATATATCAGTATATTGCCAAAAGAACCAAAATATAGTTCTGATGATTGTAACAGCGGCTCTTCTCCTAAAGATAAAAGATGTAATTCTTTTGTCTATAGAACGGAAGATGAAGGCAAGAGATTTAAAATTTTTGCCGAGATGGAGAAAAACACAAAAAGAGCCGAGAACGATGGAGGGATTGTAAATGATAAATATGAGGTATATTCCAAGATTGTTGATTCAAATAAGATTCCTTGGATTATTTGGTCATCAGATTTTACCGACTGGCAATACCGAAAACCGATAAGTATTGATAATACAAGCGGTTCATCTCTGACTGATTATCAAATTAAGATAGAACTTAATTCTTCTATTTTTGAGTTTGACAGGGCAGACGAAAATGGTGATGATATTAGATTTAGCGAAGATGACAAAATAACAGAAATTCCGGATTATTGGATTGAGAATTGGAACAAGGCGGGAAAAACAGCCGCTCTCTGGGTTAAAGTGCCCAATATCTCAGCCGGTTTGACACAGAAAATTTATATGTATTATGGAAATTCTTTAGCTATTGGCGTTTCCTCATCTCACAATACTTTTATACTTGACTCTTTTACAGATACTTTTTTTGATGAAACAAAAATAAACACAGGTGATTCCTCAAATATCGCAGTAAGCGAAGATGAGGCAAAAATCTCAACTCAATGAGCAATAAACATTTCGCGCAAAAACTAATTCTGTTTTCTATTTCTATTCTTATTGTATGGGCGCTATTTATTATAGGTGTTCCAAATGTTATTGCTATTGATCCAGATACTGATTGTACTGAATGCGCGGCGAGCTACTGGTACTGGGATACTGATGGCGGAGCAACCTGCGACGGGGACTACGGAAACAAGGATTTTGACTGGGAAGCCGGTTTGAGCCCGAGGTGCTGCGGAGATGATCCTGGCGAGCATTTCGTGTCTGCCGGGGTTGGCTCTTCCATGTGCTGTAATTCTGCTAGTGACTGCGTAAGCAATGTTGGAACTTATGCTGATAAATGTTATCCAAATCAGCCAGAATCCAATGCCAATGGAAACTGCGATGACGGAATTGACAATGACTGCGATGGAGCAACTGACTGCGATGACAGCGATTGCGCTGGCGATCCTGCTTGTTGCTGGAATAGCGGAGTAGGTGTGGACGAAATTTCTCCTTTAAGTCCTGAACCAAACATTTATTTTGAGATTATCTGTCATAGTAATAATGAATGTGATTGTATCCATGCTTATGCCAATAATGATAGCAATGAGTGTGTGTATATGGATTGGTTGGATGGTAATCATGTAATCTTTAGTTGCGTTGGAATGTCAGCTGGAACATATACTGCCAAGTGTAAATCAATTACAGGCACTTCCAGTAATTGTTGTCCTGATGAAAGAACAATGAGTTATATCATTGCTCCGTGCTGTATATCCCATTCTTCTTTTTCTTGTTTTGATAACGATGTTTATTGGTATGATTCCTGCGGCAACAGAGAAGATAAAAAACAGGAGTGCGGCGATGACTATTGTTATAACAATAATTGTTTTCCAAGGGCAGACGCGACTATTTCTTTAGTTGAGGACTGGAGTTTTATCTCTTTGCCGATTGAACCGGTAAATAACAATACTGAAAAGATTTTAGAGCCAATTAAGAGTTTTGTAAACTCAATCTGGCACTATAATGGAGATTTGTCTGGGTGGTATGTTTGGTCTCCTGGTGCCGCGGCAGATAATTTGCTAACACTGGAACCGGGCAAGGGATATCAGATTCGGGTTAGTCAAGATGTTATCCTTCCCTTATATGGAACTTCTTTTATTTATCCATCAATAGAGATAAGCGCGGAAAAATGGTATATGATTGGCGCGCCTGCTGAATCAATAAAACTCTATGATATGCTTGGTACATGCGAGCCAGACAATCTGAGTTTATCAAGTATAAATTCAGATGGCAGTAGTTTTACAATAGAAATAACTCCGGATACAATGATAGAGACAAAAAAAGGATACTGGCTTAAGTCAAGTATTGATTGTACATTTAGTTTCTATTGTTTTGCAGATGGAGAATTCTGCTCAGCAGGTTCAGAGTGTTGCAGCGGTGATTGTACTTGCGGAATCTGCAGCGGTTCCTGTGATTACTCGCCTTCCTGTACTAATACTCGTTGCTTAAACAACAAGACATATCAAACCGAAGGCACTTCTTGCTGCGGCGGTTGTAATGGGGTCTGGACCAATGCAGGTGCTGACTCTGATTTAGATACTTACGACAACCAATGCGAAACATATGATAATGATCCTTGTTCAGTAAATACTTTGCTTGATAACTGTGGCAATGCCTTGGGCGGCTGTTGCGCCAAAGTTGACCAAAACTACTGTGATTACGGTTGTGTTCATTGCGGGGACGGAATAAAGAATTGCGGAGAAGTGTGCGAGAAAGGAACTACTCGTTCTTGTACCGGCGCTTGCGGTTCTGGAACGGAATATTGTAAAGATGACTGCAGCGGCTGGCATAATTGCGACGCGCCGGGCTGCGATTACTCGCCTGCTTGTTCGCCGCTTACTGAGACCCAGTCCTGCGGCAATTGCGGAACTCAAACCAGAAACAGAACCACTGCGTGTTGTGGCGATTGTACTGCTTGGAGCAGCTGGAGTGTTTGTATTGATGAAGGAGTTTGTTCTCCTGGCGCTACTCAGTCCTGCGGCAATTGCGGAACTCAAACCTGTTCAGCAACTTGCAGCTGGGGTTCTTGCGATGATAAAAAAGCAGATGGAGAATCCTGCTCAGCAGGTTCCGAATGCTGCAGCGGTGATTGCACTTGCGGAATCTGCGGCGGTTCCTGCGATTACTCGCCTGCTTGTACTAACACCCGCTGTTTAAACAACAAGACATATCAAACCGAAGGCACTGCTTGCTGCGGCGGATGTAATGGGGTCTGGACCAATGCAGGTGCTGACTCTGATTTAGATACTTATGACAATGAGTGCGAAAATTATGACAATGACCCTTGTTCAGTAAATACTTTGCTTGATAACTGTGGCAATGCCTTGGGCGGCTGCTGCGCCAAAGTTGACCAAAACTACTGTGATTACGGTTGTGTTCATTGCGGGGATGGGTTGTGTAATTGTGGAGAGACATATGAGACCTGTTCTCAGGATTGCGAGATTCATGAAATAATTATTTTTTTATTTAAGGATTTAAGAACTTGTATAGTTGGTGATAAGTGTGTTGATACATGTATTACCGTTGCAAAGGGAGACGGTACGGTTTATATGGAATTTGAAGATAATAATAATTTTAAATCTCTTAAACCGAGTAATCCGGAGATTGACACTTATGAACAGAAAATTTGCTTAAATCCAATCTTAACCGATTCTGAGATGAACGATTTAAAAAGTGAAGTTAATCAGTTTATTACAGAAGTTGATCAGTGGACTAGTGGAAGCATAATTCTTTTGCCTAAGTTTATAGAAATTTCAGGCGAAATAACAATGAGTAAATGGGGACAGGGTTTTTATACTGCTCCTTGGGATTCAAATCCTTTAATAAGATCTTTTGTAACAAAAGACACAGATTTTATTATAGTTTCTCAAGATATGTATGATGAGATATTAAATATAGTGATTCCGATTCCTGCTTGCGGTGGCACATTGGGCAGTGATGTGGGAGTTGGGGGAGCAGGTTATAATTGGATACCGAAAACTCATCCAGGTGTTTGGTTTGAATGCGCTAATAAAGGCAATTATATGCACGAATGGTTAAATTTAATGGATTGGGTATTGCTAAATGTATCTAGCGTGAGCGATATATATGAGAGCGGTTATCCTCCCTGTGGCGAAGGAAATACGAATACTTATTTATGGTTTCCCGGTGCTTCTTATGACTCTATAAAAGATCCAAATTTTGAAGCATGCGGACAAGATTGGAGTGACTACTGCAATTCAGTGCAACCTGAAGATTGCAATCTAATATGGCATAAACACATTTTAGAAACACACTACGACCCATCAACTATATTAATTGGTAATCATTGTAGAAATGGAAAACAAGATTTTGACGAAACTGGAGTAGATGAAGGTGGAAAATGTGCTGCCTGTTTAAATGATGGTTTTGCTTGCTCTTTAGATTCCGAATGTTGCAGCAATGATTGTTTTTGTAATATCTGCGGCGGTTCCTGCGATTACTCGCCTGCTTGTACTAATATCCGCTGTTTAAACAACAAGACCTATCAAACAGAAGGCACTTCTTGCTGCGGCGGGTGTAACGGGGTTTGGACCAATGCCGGTACTGATTCTGATTTAGATGAATATGATAATGAGTGCGAAAATTATGACAATGACCCTTGCTCAGTGAATACTTTGCTTGATAACTGCGGCAATGCTTTGGGCGGCTGCTGCGCCAAAGTTGACCAGAACTATTGCGATTACGGTTGCGCTCACTGCGGGGATGGAATAATTAATTGTAGTGAGGAGTGCGAGGGAGTTGTTGATTGTCCTGATCCAGGAGAGTGTAAATATATCACTTGCGTTGATTGTGTTTGCGTTTCAGAAAATGATCCGGATGGCACTGAATGCGGCGCTGACTTTTATGATGACTGGATGCATTATTGTGAAGGAGATGAGGATTGGAAACATCATTTGTTTCACGACTTTTATTGCGTTTCCGGAACTTGTGATGACCATACTTTCTGGCAGGACGACCAGTTAATTAAGGATTGTTCCCTTTCCGGTAATTGGGACGGAGACGCTATTGAATGCAACTGCGATTGTAACGGTTATGATGTCCAGGAATCTCCTGTTAATGGGAATTGCAATGACGGAAAAGACAATGATTGTAATGGATTAGCTGATGAACAAGACTTGAATTGCGAAGAGGTTTTTTCCTCAGCTTTTCTTTATTCGGTGGATATCCCGACACAATCTCTTGCGCATTTTGCCTTGGGAAAACAGTTGTCCTGGAACGATAACCAGCCAGCAAACACAGATGTGAAATACCAGATAGAATACTATAATGGAATTTCTTGGCAGTTAATTCCTGATATTGATTTACCCGGTAATTCTGTTGGTTTACACACTTCGCCGGTAAATATTTCCTGTATTAGCATGGATTATAGCCAGATTCGCCTAAGGGCAAATCTTTCTACTACTGATACTCTTTTTAGCCCTTCAATTCAGGATTGGAATGTTAATTATTACTGCCGCAACTATATTTCACCTGAACCGTTTGTAACCGTAGGCGGCGAAGAAAGCCCTTAAATTTATTATAAAATAACAAAAGAATAGATAAATGAGGAGACATTCTTTATATACTATTGTTCTTTTGATTTACATTATTCTGATTATATTTGGTGTTGGCTCTACTTACTTTTCCAGGGAGCAGCATAAAAAAGATTTGATTGAAGCGGCTATCAGAAACAAAACCCATTTGGCGGAAATTGTAAATTTAGCCGGAATAATAAGCGAAACTATTTCTTTGCCTGAATGGGTTGATAAACAGGATTTTACTTCCGGCATAGGCGAAATTTTTGTTACGGAAATGGCAAAATCCGAGGACTTGCGGTATATTCGCGTAGTTAATCAGGATGGAACCATTTATAAAAGCAGTGTTAAAGAAGAGGAAGGAGAAATAATTAAAGATACATTTAGTGTTGCCAAAGCAATCTATACCAAAAACAAGGTAGTTAAAGACGAAATTTTCAAAGGAGAGGAAGTAAAATTAGTTATTTATCCCGGTTATGAAAATCAAACGATTTGGGTGGCTTTTACATTAGATTCTGTGCAGGAATCCATTCAAGGTATGTGGACCCAGGATATGTTCACAATTCTGGCAATCTTGCTTCTTTATTTTGTATTTTTATTGATAATTCTTCGAAGTATCCTTACTCCTTTGAAAAAAATGACTTTTGCCTGTGAACAAATAAGGGGAGGAAATTTAGATGTGAATATTAATGTAAAATCAAGGACAGAAATCGGGGACTTAGCCGAGACTTTTAATAAAACCATTGGCGATCTCAAGATATCTCACATATCATTAAAGGAGGAGAAAAACAAAACATTAGCGATTATTACTAATTTTGCTGACGGTTTGTTGGTTTTTAATAAAGAGAACGAGCTTACTTTAGTTAATCCAAAAGCGGAATATTTTTTAGGAGTTAAATCAAAGGAAATTACTAACAAGCATATTTCAGAAATTGCTAAATTGCCGGCTCTTAAGCCATTGGTTGATTTATTCGGAGAAAAAATCAAAAAGGTTTTAAGAAAAGAACTTCAGGTCCAGGAAAATCTGATTTTAGAAGTAAGCGCCATTCCCGTTATTAGGCAACAAGAAATGGTAGGAAACATGGTTATTTTACATAATATTACCAGGGAAAAAATAGTTGAGCGGCTCAAAACAGAATTTGTTTCTCTTTCCGCTCATCAACTTAGAACTCCTCTCTCGGGAATTAAATGGTCGCTAAAAATGCTTTTAGACGGCGATTTAGGAAAAATAACTAAAAATCAAAAGAATTTTATTGAAAAGACCTATCAGAGCAATGAAAGAATGATTAATTTAATAAATGGCCTTTTGAATGTAACTAAAATTGAAGAAGGAAGGTATCTTTACAAACCTTGTTTTGTTCAATTTGAAAAAGTGGTTCAATCTGTCATAAATTCTCTGGAACAAGAAATTAAAAGAAAAAAGATTGAATTCGTCTTTAATAAACCGAAAGAAAAAATGCCGAAAAATAAGGTGGATGAGGAAAAAATCAAATTAGCGATTAATAATCTTATAGACAACGCTGTTAGATATACTCCATCTGAAGGAAAAGTGACAATTTCTTTAAAATATGATAAAAAGAATATAGAGTTTTCAATAAAAGATACTGGTTTTGGGATTTCCGAAAATCAGAAAAAAAGGGTATTTACTAAATTTTTTCGCGGAGATAATGTGATGAAAATTGATACCGAAGGTTCTGGTTTAGGGCTTTTTATCACTAAAAACATTATTGAAGCGCACGGCGGCAAGATTTGGTTTGAGTCAGAAAAAAATAAAGGAACAACTTTTTATTTCACTTTGCCTATTTCAAAACAGGGTTTATAATTAAACTACCTTAAAAGATATAATAGAAAGTTTAATTTCAAGGTTCTTGAGCGAAGCGAAAGGTTCTTATAATTAAATATTATTAAATATAATACATTAACATGGCAAAAAAAATTTTAATCATTGAAGATGACAGATTCTTACGGGAACTAATAACACGGAAGCTTACGCAGGAAGATTTTAATGTTTCTGAAGCAGTTGACGGTGAAGAAGGCATTAAAAAACTAAAAAAAGAAAAAGCCGACTTGGTTTTACTTGATTTAATTCTTCCCGGGATTGACGGTTTTGAAGTTTTATCTCAAGCGAAAAAAGACCCGGAAATATCTTCAATTCCAATAATTATTCTTTCTAATCTTGGTCAAAAAGATGATGTTGAAAAAGGAATGAAATTAGGAGCAAATGGTTATTTAATTAAAGCTCATTTCGCTCCGGGAGAAATTATTGAAAAAATTAAAACTATCTTAAAGTGATGTGATTATTTTTCTTTTTGGCGCAGATACATATAGGTCTCAAAAAAAATTACAGGAGATAACTGAACATTACAAAAAAATCCACAAAAGCGGATTAAATTTAAAGTATTTTGATTTTCAGGAAAATGACTTTGAAGATTTCAAAAACGTAATTCAGCAGAATTCAATGTTTTGCGAGAAAAAATTGATTGTTTTAAAAGAATGTTTTGCCAGCGAAAATTTTAAAGAAAACTTTTTGAAAGACGCAAAAAAGTTTGTTGATTTACAAGATATTATTTTATTTTATGAAACAGAAGAACCGCGCAAAAACAATGCTTTATTTAAATTTTTGGAAAAAAATGCCCGATGTCAGGAGTTTAAACCCTTAGAAGGCCAATCCTTAAAAAACTGGGTTCAAAAAGAATTTAAGAATTATCAAACAGATATTGATTCAGCAGCATTAGAAAAACTTATTGATTTTATTGGCAATGACCTCTGGCAGTTTTCAAATGAAATTAAAAAATTAGTAAGTTTCAAAAACAAACCCGCCCAAATTTTACAAGGTAAAACTTCGGCGGGCAAAGAGAAAATTGAAGAACAAGATATTAAACTTTTAGTAAGGCCAAAAATAGAGACCCATATTTTTAAAACTATTGATGCGATTGCCTCAAAAAACAATTTGCGGATGGGCAAGAAACAAGCAATAGAATTAGTTCATAAACATTTACAAAGCGGCGCCCATCCTTTATATCTTCTTACAATGATTACTTTTCAGTTTAGAAATCTTTTAATAGTTAAAGATTTAATTGAAAAAAGATTACCTTATAATTCTATTTTGAAAAGAAGCAAATTACATCCTTTTGTCGTTAGAAAAACCTGTTCGCAAGCGCGTCAATTTTCTTTTGAGCAATTAAAAAAAATCTACCAGAAAATATTTCAAGCAGACCTGAATATAAAAACAGGGCGCGTTAGCCCTGAAACAGCATTGGATTTATTAATAATAGAATCTTAGGAATTTTTGTTAATTGATTTGGTTATTCTGGATTTTTTTCTATCTGCCGTATTTTTTTTAATCAGTCCTTTTTTTGCGGCTTTATCCAATAGTTTATATATTTGAGGCACAAGCAATTTTACTTCCTTAATTTTTTTTTCAGAAGTTAAACTCTTGACCTTTTTTAAAAGGTCTTTTAATTTTCTCTTTTTTCCAATGTTTCGGCTTTTTCTTTTCAAGCTTTGCCTAACGGATTTTTTAGCTGATTTAGTAATCGGCATAATATAAAAAGCATATCATATTTTAATTTTTTAATCAAGTTGAATTTTTCTTTTTTTGAGTTAAAGTTAAAGTAATGAAAGAATTAATCAAAAAATTCATTCCATTTTTTTTAATTGATTGGTATCATTTTTCATTGGCGTTTTTAGGCGCTGTTGTTTATGGTTTTCCTTCCAATAAAATAAAAGTAATTGGAATAACAGGCACTAACGGTAAATCAACGGTTGTTGATTTAACGACAAAAATTTTAGAAAAAGCAGGTTTTAAGACAGCTTCTTTATCTTCAATAAAATTTAAAATTGGAAATAAAGAATGGCAAAATACTTTGAAAATGACAATGCCCGGCAGATTGAAATTGCAAAAGTTTTTACGGCAAACAGTAAATAATCAATGTCAGTATGTTGTTTTAGAAGTGACTTCAGAGGGAATAAAACAGTACCGCCACAAATTTATCGCGTTTGACGCGGCTGTTTTTACTAATTTAACGCCTGAACACATTGAAAGGCATGGCAGTTTTGAAAATTACCGCAAAGCTAAATTAAAACTTTTTAAGGCAACAAAAAATATCCATATTATAAATTTAGATGATGATAATGCTGAATATTTTCTTCAATTTCCGTCAGAAAAAAAATTCGGCTATACTCTCCAAGAGAAAAATACAAAAAGTGTCTTGCTACGTAGCAAGACACTTTTGCGTCAGATTATAAAAGCGGAAAATTGTCAGGTAACGGCAAACGGATTAAAGTTTTTTATTAACAATACTGAATTTAATTTAGGACTTTTAGGAAAATTCAACATCTACAATTCATTGGCAGCGATTTGCGTTGGATTGTCACAAGGAATAAGCTTGGAAAAATGTAAAATTGCTTTGGAAGAAATAAAAGGAATTCCGGGAAGAATGGAAATCGTAATAGAAAAACCCTTTACTGTCATAGTGGATTATGCTCACACGCCCGACGCTTTGGAAAAAGTTTATCAGACAATACGAGATACGAGATGCAAAATACAAGATGCAAAACTAATTTGCGTTTTGGGCGCCGCAGGCGGAAATAGGGATAAATGGAAGAGGCCGGAACTTGGAAAAATCGCCGCTAAATACTGCAATGAGATAATTCTTACTAACGAAGATCCTTATGACGAATTACCAATAGAGATAATAAATCAGATAGCCGAAGGTATTGAAAATAAATCAGCGGTTCATAAGATATTGGACAGGCGAGAAGCGATTAAAAAAGCAATGAGTTTGGCTAAACCAGATGATGTGGTGATAATTACCGGCAAGGGCTGCGAGCCCTGGATGTGCGTGGCTAAAGGAAAAAAGATTGCTTGGGACGACAGAAAAATTGTCAAATTTCTGGACAAACAAAGATAAATAGGTTAAAACAAAAAGGAGAATGAAAAAGAAAAAAATGACGCAATCATTACGAAAACATATACGCAGGGAAAAAGCTCGGATTAGACGGGAGGTTTTAGATATAAAAGAACAAGAGAAACAAATCCAAAAACTTTATGATGAAAACAAATGATATTTACAATTTAGCTATCCAAATGGGAATTGACACGGATTTCAGAAGTAAAGAGGGAATTGAAAAACTTTTGAAAAGAAAACAAGAGAAATACGACAAATTATCAGAAAAAGAAAAAAAAGAAACTGACTTGGAATCTTTGAAAAACCCTTATTTGGATTCAAGAATTTATCATATTGCTGAGGACAAGGAAATTAAAAAGGTCTTGGTTGGCATTGATATTGAGCCGGCAGAAATTTTAATGGCAAAAGAAATTGGCAATATTGATTTAATTATTGGCCATCATCCTATTGGCAAGGGTTTGGCGCATTTGGCGGATGTAATGGATTTACAATGCGATGTTTTGAGTTATTACGGAGTGCCGATAAACATTGCCGAGGGTTTGATGAAAGAACGAATTGAAGAAGTGGCGCGCGGAGTGAATGCCGTAAACCACCAAAGAACAGTTGACGCGGCTAATCTTTTGGGAATGAATTTAATGAATTCCCATACTCCCTGCGATAATTTAGCCGCAAAATTTTTAAAGGACTTAATTGAAAAAGAAAAACCAGAGTATCTTGAGGATTTAATGAATTTATTAAAAGAAATTCCAGAGTATAAAGAAGCGATAAAAATCGGAGCCGGTCCTAAAATTTTTGTCGGCGATTTAGAAAATCGCTGCGGTAAAATTGCCTTAGCCGAAATTACCGGCGGAACAGAAGGTTCGCCAAAACTTTATGAAAAAATGGCTCAAGCCGGAATTGGAACTGTCATTGGAGTGCATATGAGGGAAGAATCGCGAAAAGAAGCTGAATCAGCTAATCTTAATATTGTTATTGCGGGACATATGTCTTCTGATTCTTTGGGAGTGAATTTATTTCTTGATGAATTAGAAAAAAAGGGAATAGAAATTATTCCTTGTTCCGGATTTACTAGAATTTCCCGGATTTAACCATAAAAGTATCTTTTAATTTATAACCTAATTTTCTCCAATACTGCCTTGCTCCCACGCCGGAAATCACGGCGATTTTTTTTACCCCAAATTCTTTTTTGGTTATTTTTTCCGCTTGTTTAACAAGTTTTTTACCAAGTCCTTTATGCTGCGGTGAAATTACATAGGTGTCACCTATAGGGTGGAGTTGTCCATAGGTGTGGAGTTCGCGGATTATTGCTGTTTTAGATATTCTTAATCTTAATAAGCTATAAAGTTTTGTTCGCTTTTTGTTTTCAAAACTTAAAAATATTTCTGTTCCTCCAGATGCCTGGTAATCCTGTCGGAATAAGTATATTTTTTCCTTGGGATTGTAATTTTTTCTTACTTCCCGGCATCTTATACATTTACATTGCCATTTCTCTTTTTTCGCTTCGCGAGCGATAATTTGGCGCAAATTGGAAATTTTAGCCGGACCAGCAACAATAACTTGCGCGGGAATATCTCTGGTTATTCTTTGTATCCTCACATAATAGGGAATTTTCTTTTTAATGAATTTTATAAGTTCTATTAATTGTTTTTCAGTATATGGTTTGTATTTTTTCTTTTTCCATTGTTGAAAAAGCAAAGTATTTCTCAAAAGCGCGCAGGGATAAATTTTCAAAAGGTCTGGTTGGAAATCAGGATTTTGAAAAATTTCCTCAAACATTTTTGCGTCTTTTTTCAAACACGAACCAAATAAATTAGGCATCATTTGATATAAAACCTTGAACCCGGCATCTTTTAATAATTTAGTGGCTAAAATTGTTTCTTTTACTTTATGCCCCCGCAAATTTAATTTTAAAACATCATCATAAATTGATTGGACGCCAAGCTCAACCATTGTTGCGCCTAATTTTCTTAAGCGTTTTATTTCAGCAACATCAATAAAATCAGGCCTGGTTTCAATGGATAATCCGATTATTCTATGTTTTGCTTTTTCATTTGTGTTTTGCGCTTTTTCTAATGTTTTCATTGTTTTTTGGTTGGCAGCGTCAAAGCATTTTTTTACAAATTCTGTCTGATATTTCTTGGGATAAAAACTCCATGTTCCGCCAATAATTCTTAATTCAATTTTATCAATAGGATGTCCTTGCGCTTCTAACATTTCTAATCGTTTTTGGACTTGTAAATAAGGGTCATAATTCAATCGTTTGGCTCTTTCTACCGCCGGTTCTCCGGATAAATAACTTTTTGGAATGCCTTTTTCCTGGGGGCAATAAATACATTTTCCCGGACAGGGATATGGCTTGGTTAAAACAGAAACATTAACAATTCCTGAAAGAGAGCGGATAGGCCGGGTTATAAGCAAATTTTCAATATTCGCTGATTTTTTTATCCTTTTATTTCTTTTCATTTTATGATAATCTTTTAATAAGGCGATATTAGACGGGCAGGAAATTTTATATTTTTTAGCTGTTTTTCTTTTAATCATAGCCAAATCAGCAGGAGTTTTTGCTTTAGCTTTTATCAATTCTTGAATTATCAATTTATTTATATCTAACATAATGAATAGAGAATATGCCGAATATTTATTAAAAAAAAGCAGGGAAGATTATAACAGGATTGCTGATATTTATTCAAGAGTTCGGCCTCAACCTTGGAAAGAAATGGAGTTTTTAGGCAAAGATTTTTTAGAAAATGGAGATAAGGTTTTAGATTTAGGTTGTGGAAGCGGCAGATTTAGTGAAACAATG
>JAGMAB010000011.1 GCA_023131055.1 Candidatus Parcubacteria bacterium
TTGGTAATTTCTGGAAACATTTCTTTTGCCTGCCAAACCTGAACTTTTTCTTTGTTTTTTAAGATTTGTAAAATCTTTTTCTGCCGCTCGGAAATTTTAATGTTGTTGAAGTCGGTGAAGCCAGACTTCACCGCGGCTGGCTTTTCCACAGCTAAACGAACAGGGAATAATCCCTGTCTTAGTTTATCATATTCTTCCTGAATTTCCAAGACATTAAAAGGACTGACCCAGTTCTGCGTTTTTGCCACTTCTAAAAAACTATCCAAAATTTCAAAATCATCTTCGTTCGGATTCAATAAGATATTATTTGCTATTTCTCTTGTTTTATAACGCAATGGTTCTTTTTTTGGAAAAAGCAAAGTCAAGCGATAAAGATTTTGAGTAAGTTTGATGAAATCCTGTTTTGTCATAATAATAATAACTATAACAAAATTTGAAAAACAGGTCAAAGTATGTTTTAATAGAATTATGTTTCCTATTATCGCTGTTATAATCGCTGTTATTATCGCTACAATAATTACTTTTTCCGGCTCTTTTCAATTGCCGGGACAAGAAGAGAAAGCTGTCCAACCGCCAGTTTCTTTTCCAGTGTCTGAATTAAAACCTGTTGAAGAAAAACCATTGGAAAAAGAACCATTAGAAGAAAAATTACCAGAAGAAAAACCCGGCTTTGCAATTAACACTTACATAACTTCCGGCCCTGAAAAAGGAGAAATTATTAATGAAACAAACAGAGTTGTTTTTGAATTTAAGGCAAAGGTTTATCCTGAAGAAACACAAGGCAGAATTACTTATGAAACAAAAATGCAAAATTTTGATGATGACTGGAAAGAAACTTCTTCTCAAAAAAGAATAATAAATCTTCCTCCCGGTCCAAAAGAATATACTTTTTTAGTCAGGGCAAAAATTAAAGATGTGGTTGATAAAACGCCGGCTAAAAGAACTTTTCAAATAAACACTTCTCCATATTTTGACAAAGTAAAAATTTCCAGCGTAAGAACTCAAACCTCTTCTCGTTCCTCTTTAATTACTTTATATACTAATCTTGAAAAAGAACAAGAAGTCAATATTACCGGCTTGCGCATTAAAGGAAGAATAGGAAGTTTTATTATTCCAACAGGAATAGAAAAATATAATCCTTATTATAATCCTGTTCCTAATACAGATATTTTTATTAAACAAGGCGATAAAATATATTTGTCCGGCGCTTCAAACCCATTAGGCAGAGGCAGGAATTTTCGGCCAAATAAATGTTTGGGTTATTTAACAAATTACCACGATTTTCCTGTTTCTTTGTCGCTAAACTGCCCAAAACCCGCGGATGAAGAAATCTCCCATCTTAAACCCTGCTGCAAAGTGTTTATTAGAAATCTCGGCAGATGCGAAGCGCTGGAATATGCTGATAATATCAGTGTTTCAACTGACGCAGAATGCACTGCTTATCTCAATAAAACTTTTAACTATGCCGCTTGTTATAGAAATTATTTCAGAGATGAAGATTTTATTGAAAAAAATTGGCATATTTATATGAACACAAACTTTATTGTGAGTGATGACTGCGACACGCTTTATCTGCGCGACCAAAATGGCTTGGTCATAGATAAATACGACTATGGCTCGCCAGTATGCAGATAATCCTATTCAAAAGTATTACCATCTCCCATTGTAACTAAACCGTTATTGCCTGTTCTTGTATTTTCAGTATTATTTCTGAAAAGCGAATTTTTTACCGTAGCGGTTCCATTTTCAACAAAAACCGCAACTGCTTTGTATTCGCGAGGTTTACATGAACCGCATCTGTATCCTTGTTCATGGTCAAGAAACCAGACACCATCAACAGTCATAGAAAAATCCATTAGATAAAATCCTGTTCCTTTATTTTTTTGTAAAATTGAATTTGTGAAAGTAATTGAAGTTCCTTGAACGCGTATTCCCGCTCTTTTCTGCTCACCGCAACTATCAGAACCTGACCAGTAGCCGCCGTATCTGACAACCACATAATCTAATATGGAATTATCGCTACTATCCGGGCTGAAATAAATCTGTTTCCAGTCGCCGGGTTCGGCGCCGCTGCCGCCATATTCATTATCTCTATACGAAGTAAAGATGATTTTTTCGTCTGTGTTGCCGATTGCTTCCAATGTTCCGTTTATTATAAGCCAGCTTGTTGAATCGTAAAATTTTATTACTACTCCTTGTTTTAAGGTAAAAACAATATCTGAAGAAACAACCAAAACGCCATCAACAATATAAGGCAAATCCGCGTTCCAAGTAGTATTCTGGTTTATATTGCTGCCAAAGACAAAAATTCCATTCATATTATTGTTGCTGCCCGGGGTTTTATTGTTGCTAAAAACTGGATAAGATTGATAAACATAAATCGGTTTTTTATTTTCCGTAAAGGTATTGTCTTTAATTTGCGGTAACGCGCTGCTTGTAATTTTAATGCCAATAGTATTTTTGTTGAAAACACATTTTTCAATTACCGGACTGTTGCCCTGGATTGAAATGGCAATAGCGTCATCAGTAGAAGTACAACCTTGACAGCCGACCTGATGATTTAGAAATTGAACCTTATAAATAAGAGTAGTTAAAGGACAATTCATTAGATAAAGCCCTTTATTTTTGTTGTGCTGAACAACAGAATTTTTAAAAACGAAATTTTGGCTTTCTTCAACTCTGATTGCGGCTCTATGCCAAAAACAAGGAGTGCCGGGCATATAATACTCGCCGCCGTATTTAATAACAACATAATCTAATATAGCAATACTTGTTTCACTGAAATAAATCTGTTTCCAGTCCCCGGCTGAGGCATTGCCGCTGCCGCCATAGTTATCATCTTTATACGAAGTAAAGATGATTTTTTCGTCTGTGTTGCCGATTGCTTCCAATGTTCCGTTTACTGTTATTCCACTTATGTTATCAAAAAATTTTATTACTACTCCCTTGTCAATAATTAAAGTTCTTTCAACAGGAACTTGAAGTGTCCATTTAATAATATAAGGAGCACCGAGTTTTGTTAATGTAATTTCATCAAATTCGCTGAACGGCAAACCATAAAAAATTTCAGTTGAAGTTTTTGAAACAGAATTTTCCGCTTTTGGCGTGCCATTGATTTTATTTCCATCAGCGTCTTTTCCATTACGAGTAATCAAATTATTGCTTGCCCAGTTGTCGGGGTCTGACCCCGACACAATCCCGGAAATTCTTTCCATTGAAATGTAATTTGGGCTTGCTGTTCCGGCAAACCAAATATCTGAACAATCAACCAAATCAATTAATTTGCCATCAGCGTTGCGAAGTTTTAATTTTTCGCCCTCATTATTTAAACCGCCAATATAAATTTGGTCAGCTGAAAGAGCTTTAATTGTATTATCATCTGTTCGTTCCAAAAGAAAATAATTTTGCGCCTGAATGATTCCGGTAAGTTCAATTTCCGGCGTTCCGTCAGCGGCTTTCAGTGTCCAGCCGGTCAAATCAATTTCTTGTTCGGTATTATTGAACAGTTCAATCCATTCGTCGTTAGAATTAGCCGCGCTAGTTCCAGACCAGGCAATTTCATTGATAACCACTTCTAAACTTGGTTCTGAATCAATTGTCCAGAAATGAATTGCCGGGGTTAAATCATGATTGCCAGCCAAATCAATTGCTTTGACCTGAAAAATTTTATAACCTTGTGATAATTCAGTATAAGTTTTAACAGATTCACAATCTTCCCAACCAAGCGCGTCAATCTGGCACTTGAAAACACAATTTTCATTTGCCGAGAAAGAAAAATTCGCTGTGGTTGATAAAGTAAAACTTGGAGGTAGATTTTCAAGGGATAAAATTGTTTCCGGCGGAATAGTGTCTAAAATAAGTGTAAGAATTGTTGGCTCGCTTTGATTACCGGCTTCATCTTCTGCCTTGATTTCAATTATATTTTCGCCTTCCTGAAGCGTGATTTGCCGCTCCCAATCGCCTTGCTCATCTGCCCTTATTTTTTCCATTGACGCAACAAAAATCAAGGCGTTTGGCTCGGTAGCGCCGGATAAAACTATTTCAGAAGTGTTAAGGATTTGATTTTGCGTGTTGGAAATAATTGTCGGCGCTAATGGCGGAATAATATCTTGCTGGACATTCAAAACAACCGGAATTTGTTCTGAACCAGCGTTTGAAGAAATCTTAATCTGACTCGTAAATTCGCCCGGCTCCATTTTTGAAATATCTGCTGAAACCGCAATCTGACAAGGAGCCTGGCCAGAATATGAATTTACATTCAACCAATTATTTTCAGATAAAACAATCTGGTAACTTAAATCTCCAAATCCAATATTGCTAATTGTTAAATTTTTATCAGCCGGGTCCTGCGCAAATTCAATTGCTTCAAAATTTAATGTTTTTGGAGCAACATCAAGGATTGGCTGTTCAATTTTCGTTGATACCTTTTCTGTCCATTGGCTTTCGTTGCCAATTTTGTCTCTTGCTCTGATTTTGAAATAATAAGCGCTGTTGTTCTGTCCTGAAAATTGATAATTTTCTTCTGTTGTTTTTTCTAAAAGATTTTGCCACTCACCTGTTAATTCCTGTTTATATTGAATGTCATAATCTGAAATACCAGAATTTGAATCCTGCCCGGACCAAACCAAAGAAAAAGCAGTTGATGTCTGGATTGCGGCTAAATTGTCAAATTCTACAACAGGAGACGCGCTGTCTAAAATAATTGAATCGCTAATCCCCTCACTGATATTTTCTGCCTCATCTTTAATCCAGATATAAACTGTTTTTGGGCCATCGGCGTCGGATAAAGTAAAATTTGCTGGTTTTATACTTTGCCAAAAAGCAGCAGGATTTGTTATTTCTGAACCATTTTCAGATAATAACCAAAATAATGCTTCCTCATCATCTAAAATAGTTATATTTACTATTGGTTCGTTAGTATAAAATAAAGAACCGCTGTCTAAATCAGATAATAATAAACACGGATTTGTAATTGTCGTATCAATTATCCATGTATATTGCGCTGGAAATTCCTGCGTATTTCCAGCTAAATCTGTTGCTTGAACCTGAAAAGTATGGCTTCCTTCAACTAAATCATTAAAACTAATGTCAGAAATACAATTTTCCCACAAGCCCTGCTTGTCTAATTTATATTCAAAAGATGAATTTTGTTCGCTTGCTGAAAACTGGAAATTTGCTTGTTTTTGGTTGGTAATAATCTGTGGATAAGTCAAAAATTCTGTATCCGGAGCAATTGTATCAATTGTCCATGTATATTGCGCTGGAAATTCCTGCGTATTTCCAGCTAAATCAGTTGCTCTAACTGAAAAAGTATGTTCTCCATCAAATAAATCTTCATAAACTTTTGGTGATACGCAAGTTTCCCAATTTTCTTGATTAAGCCGGCATTCAAAAACGCAATTTTGTTCGCTTGCTGAAAAAGTGAAACTTGCTTGAGTTTGATTAGTTAATTCAGACGGCTTGCTATCAATAATGGTTTCAGGCAAAATAATATCTCTAAATGTCTGATTTTGCGCTTTTGGACTTGGGAATTGGATTTCAAAATCATTTTGATTTTTGTCTGTGTCCTGATATTTTTGGGTTTCTACGTCCCATTTTCTGCCAATGGTCTGATTTTCTACCGGATTTTGAGAAAAAGGCGCGTCTTCCTGAAAAGGATTGATATGGCTTGCGCCCCAGGCAATTGCGTCAACTATATTTTTATCTCTGTCCAAAAGCGCTATGCTGTTGTTTTGACTAAGATAAGATGAACTGGAAAGCTCGGCTGAAATGATTTGATAATAATCATCTTTAGAACTTGCCCAGAGAAGATACTGCTTTGAAGGAATAATAACTGATTCTGAAATTTTTTTAATAGAATATTCCGCGCCTGCTTGATTTTTTTTCTTTAATTGATAGCCAAAAATATCCACATCCTCATTATTGAGATTATAAAGTTCAATGAAATCATAAGAGGCCTTTTCCGCTTCAATTTGGACCTCGGAGATTAAGATTTTGGGTGGCGCGGGCAGGGGGTCGGGATCCGGGTCTGGCAACGGCGTGATTCCGCTGCCGCCGCCTCCACCATAATACACATAATAACCATTGCTGTTTGAGCTTTTAGGGGTGCCGCCTGGATTAGCGCTTGTCTGCCAATTCAAATTTGTCTTTCTCTCCATTGTTCTTTTAGAACTATTGTCGCCATACGACCAATTAGACGCTGTAACCACCTCATCCTGCAATTCACAATTTTCATCAAATAAATACAGCGCCTCGTTAGTATTATTCAAACCGCCGGTATAAATGAAATCAGCTACTATATTCGGCGCTGAATTATCATCAGTCCGCTCCAAAAGAAAATAGCTATTGGCGGAGAACAGTTCTCTGCCAAAAATTATTTTAATCTGGTTTTCCTTGTCTAAAACCTGCCAGCCATTCAAATTGATTTCTTTGCCTGATATATTTGTAAGCTCAATCCATTCATCATTATGGCTTGTTGTCGTTCCCATCCACGCGATTTCATTAAAAATAACTTTATTTCTGGCTGGATTGCTTCCTACAGATTTTGCGCAAATTATAACAGGTATTTCTTGCTCCGGCTCTTTTTTCTGCTCTTGTTCTTGCTCTTGTTTTTCTAATTCCTGCTCATCTATTTCCTCAATTTTCGGCTGGTGAAGCCTAGCTTCACCAACTTCCTCGTGGCGATGTTTGACATCGCCACTCGCTATTTTTGCGCTGATTAATTTTTCTGTTTCTTGATTAATTATATCAATCCTTTCAGCAATATCATCCAATTTTTCCTGTATTTCCGCCAATGTGAGTTTTTGTTTCGGCTTTGATTGGTGAAGTCTGGCTTCACCAACTTCTACGGCCGCGACTGGCTGTTGAAGTCCGTGTTCAACATTTTCTACAACCGATTGTTTTGGAATTGTTCGGGGTCTGACCCCGAACAATTCCTGTTCAACTACGCTCTGGCCAACAATTGCCGGTTCAAAAGGATTTAAATTTAAAAAACCTGATTTTATTTTATTCCAGATATTAAAAACAATTTCAGGAAGATTGGAAATGGTTTCAGTAATTCCAAGGGATTTTCCTGTAACCTTAGTAATAATTACCTCTATTTCCCTGATTTTTGTTTCAAAAGGTTTAAATAAATGATATTCCAATCTATTTAATGGCTTAATCCCAAAATCCGGCACAAAACCTGGAAAATCAATATTCACTGAAGGATTTCCCACCCATTCAAAATCTTTTACTATTCCCTGAATATCAACAATAAAAGGAAGAATATCGTGTTTAAGAAAAGGAGGACGCAAAGAAGACAACATATTAAATTTCTTAGGATCTGGAGGTTCAATTGAATTTGGTGAATAAAACCTTATTACCATTTCTCCGCTTTTGTTATTCAATGGCTGATAAATCATAACATATTGAAAAACAACTTCTTTTATTCCGCTTTTAGAAGAATGATACTTAAATTCTATTGCTCCTGGACTTACCCTAATTTGATTTTGGAATAAAGACTTCATTCCATATTCAACAGCCATTTTAACGCTTTCTTTTTCTAATTCATTTATAACAACTGAAACATCTTGAACCCCGATTAAACGAGCTATTTTCACCGCGCCTTTTACTATGTTTTTAGTAATTTCTATTGGCGCGTCTATTAAAAGATGATTCAGGGCTTGTATTTTCGCTGCGTTGAGCAAAATAAAATTTACTGCTATTTGTTCGTTAGTAGGAGGACCTGAACTCCATAAATCTATTCCCTCACTAGTAAGAATTTGAATTAAACTATGTAATAAGTTTTGAACATCTTTTTGAGGTAATTCAAGATATTTTCCCATTTCATCCAAAGTAATATCATCAAAATCATCTGCTAAACAAATATTTGGTAAAATCAAAAAACCCACTAAACAAATTAGCAGTAAAATACTAAAAAATCTCTTATTTTTCAAAAGTTTTTCCATTAAAAAATTGATAAAATATCAATTTTTCATATCAAATTTTAATCTTTTCTATTCTAAAAGAACTATACTCTAAAAGAACTATGCCTTTATTAAGCTAAGGCAAGCTTTAGTTTATGTAAAAGAACTACTTGATTGAAACTGTTTCTAAAAATTTATCAAATTCTTGCTCGCAATTTTCTTTTTCTTGAATGTAATTAGATAAAGATATTTTATACACTTTGTTTCTTATTGGTAAATTAACTGAAATATATGACATTTTAAGATTTTCAGCATCATATTCATATTTTAAAGCTGTATAATTACTTATTTTTGTTTTAGATGATTTATTTACTTTTATTACTGAAGAAGATTTTGAGAAATCCTCATTTATAAATTTTTCAAGGGTATCAAGATTTGTCTTAATATAGTTTATATATACATCAATAACACATCCTTTTTCAAGAATATAGCTTCTTTTTTCGTCAAATTTAGCATCTGGATTATGAAAAGAAATACGGGAAAAATAAGAAGGGTCATCTTCTAATATCCATTCTTTTGGTATTAAAAAACTAATTCCTGCTTTTTCATTTTCTATAAATTGTCCCTCCGGGGTTTCTTTTATATTATAATCTGCCCGACGGCTAACTTCAGCTTCATCCCATTTTTCTACTGGTGTTTCTCTATTCTGCCACCAAAAAAATCCTCCAACAACGAGGAATAAAACAATAACAACAACTAAAATTATTTTTTTCTTTAACATAACTTACAACTTTCCGCTTGCTCGGCTTCGCCTCGCTCGGAATCAGAATTAAATCGGAATTAAATAGAATCAGAATTAAAATTAAATTAAATTAGAATCAAAATTAAAAAAAGTATATTTTTATATTTTATCAAAAAGTATATTTTTATAATATCAACCCAAAACAAAAAAAACAACCCTCTACCTGTGGAAAACTTTTTTCAGTTCTTTTAATTAATATTTATAAAACAAACACAATATACAATACGACAGAAACTTCCATACTACGTAGTATGGAAGTTTCTGCCGATTTTTACTTTTTCAAAATTTCATCTTTTAAAATTTCATCTATTTTTCTATAAAGAGATGATTTCTGATCCATCTTTTTTAGAGCATTGCGAATTCTTTGTTTCTGACGATTATTAGCGGATTTTATTACTTCTTCCATTAGTAACTGAGGCCAAAACATTGAAGGAAATTGTCTTCTGAATGCTCGCCAATCTTTCATCGCATAATCAAAACTACCTAGAGGTTTTGGTGTTTCTTTCTTTGTTCTTTTTGCTATCAATCTATATCCTTTCCCGGAATTCAATAACCATACTCCGACCCGAGATATAGTTCCATGACCCACTTTTAACATTCGTCTAATTTCATCGTAAGTCATTCCTTTAATTAAAAATTTAGCAATCTTTATTCTTTTTGCCAGCATTATTGCTTCTTGACGAGAAAGAAGGTCGGTTAAAAATTGAACCGCTTCGGAAGGATTTCTAAGAGATAAAAAAGCTTCACAAAGATCAGTTAAAAGTTCTTCTTGTTCTTTAGATGAAAGCTTAAAATGTTTTGAAAATTTAGCCATAGATTTTAATAGATATTAAATGATTATTAAAATTATTATTAAGTAGTTAGACTATTATATCATTATATCAAATCAGACAGAAACTTCCATACTACGTAGTATGGAAGTTTCTGTCGATTTTTAAAATATAGAAGAAAAAGTTAAAATAAAATCTAAATAAAAAATAAAGTTTGAATAAAAAAAACCTATATATAAAAAAGTTAAAATAAAAAATTAAATAAAAAAAAGAGCCGAATTGGTATATACCTTTTATATACCTTTCGGCTTTGGTTGCTTAATTTGGATGGCAATATGCTATTGCTTCTGGTAGTTTTGAAACAAAGGTTTCTATTTCTTTTGTCCTGTATACCATAGTTCCAGATACAAGACTAACACCTTTTTCTGTTTTTACAGAAATAGATGTTTGGTCATCATCATCAATGATATCTTCAGGGTTACAAATAACCTTGCTTACTTTTTTCTCGTCTGGCATAACCTTTAAAACGCCATTTTCTATTTTGGCTGACGCAACTTTTGTCCCAGCAACATCAAAAACGTTTGTATTCTTGTTTCCTTCAGTGACTAAAATTCTTTCTTCGCGGTAAATTTTCATTCCTCTTTTCGATCTTTTCGATTTTTTCGGATGTTCTTGCGAAATAATAGCAAAAGAGTTTTTTTCTTCCATTTTTTGTTTTTCACCTCCTTTTTGTTTTATGTAATGTACTATATTTGTGCTATATTTTAAAAATATCATTCTTTGACTAAAAAGTCAAATTTGCCTAAACGAACAAAAACTTCAATACTTCGCAGTATTGAAGTTTCTGTCGATTTTCAAAATATAGGAAAAGATTATAAAAAAAGTTTGAATAAAATCTAAATAAAAAATAAAGTTTGAATAAAAAAAAGGGTATAAAAACTTTTAAAGTTTTAATACCCTATTTATATTGAATTATCTTTATCAATTAAGTATTATTTATTGATTTTGGAAATCAATAAATTAAAAACCGGTGCTCAAATAAAAAAATTAAAAGCCGGCAAGGGATTTGATTTGGTCATTTGGAATGGCAATTACTTTGCCTTCCATATCAATAGTGTTTAGACCCAAAACATTGCCTTCAATGTCAAAAAGAGGACTGCCAGCCAAAGTATTTTTTTCAAAGATATTGGTTTTAATAAAATCTTTGTCAAAGCTTTTAACAATTCCTTCGTTAATAATTTGAGAGGGTTTTTTATTTTCAAATATAGTTCCGATAAGAAAAACCCTTTCCCCCATTTTCAGTTTCTCTAAATCAGCGAAACTTGTTGTCGGCAAATTTTCCTTGCCAAGTTTTATCAGAGCTAAATTGTTTTTTCTGGCTAAAATTTGGAAATGGACTTGCTCTCCCTGCCAGAAAAAAGAAAAATCAGAACCCTGAGGCACTAATTGAGCCAATGTGAGCATTAAGCCGTCTGAACTTACAATCAAACCGGACCCCTCTAATATCTTGCCTTGTTTTGTTTCTGTTCTTATTCCAACAACGACTTTTTCTACTTTTTCAACCGCTTGTGTCAAGGCAGTGTTTTCCTGAATAAAAATTTCTTTTCTTTCAGTGACATAAACCGGGCTTTGTTCCAAACGATATTCATAAAAAAGAGGCCTTTCAATAAAATAAGGCCACAAAATCTGGTCAGCGAAAATTCCGCCGACTGCTCCAATTACAAAAATACAAATAATTTTAAGAATGTTTTTAGCCACAATGTTTAATGTCGGGTTTTAAACACTTACTTTTGCTTTAACAAAATCTTGCGGAGTTTTAAAAATAATTTCTTTGTTTTTTAAATCAACCGCGATTCTATCCCCTTCTGAAATTAAACCGGAAACAATTTTCAAGGACAAAGGGTCTAAAATCAATCTTTGAATTACTCTTTTCAATGGCCTGGCTCCTAAAGTTTGGTCAAAACCCTTAACAGCTAAAAATTCTTTAGCCGGTTCAGAAACTTTGATAGTAATTTTTTTGTTTTTCATTAGACGCTCTGCCACTTTCTTAATTTCCAAATCAACTATTTTTTTAATTTCCGGCTTGCCCAAATAATTAAAAATAATAACTTCATCTATTCTGTTTAAAAACTCGGGCCGAAATTGTTTTTTTAGAGATGAAAGCACTTTTGCTTTTAAAGATTCTCTTTTTGCCTCTTTTTGCTCACCTAAAAAACCAAACGAGCCCATCTCGGCAATATATTCCGAGCCGATATTAGAGGTTAAAATTAAAATCGCATTTTTAAACGAAGCAACCCTGCCCTTGGCGTCAGTCAATCTGCCGTCTTCCAAAACCTGTAAAAGAATATTGAAAACTTCGGGATGCGCTTTTTCAATTTCATCCAATAAAATTACCGCGTACGGCCTTCTGCGAATTTTTTCAGTCAATTGTCCGCCTTCTTCATAACCAACATACCCGGGCGGCGAACCAATCATCTTGGAAACGCTGTATTTTTCCATATATTCCGACATATCCAGACGAATTAAAGCATTCTCGTCGTTAAACAAAAATTCAGCCAAAGCCCGCGCTGTTTCTGTTTTGCCGCAACCGCTCGGACCCAGAAAAATAAAAGAACCCAATGGCTTGTTTTCCTCGGAAATGCCCGCTCTGTCTCTGCGGATAGCGTTAGAAACAACTGAAAGCGCGTGTTTTTGGCCAATTACCCTGCGGCAAAGAATTTCTTCCATTTTTTTTAATTTCCTGATTTCTTCTTCCAAAAGACGGGTTATTGGTATGCCCGTCCAGACAGAAACCACTTTTGCAACATCTTCTTCAAAAACTTCTTGTTTTAAAATTGCGTGATTTTTTTGAAATCCTGCTAATTTTCTTTCTGTTTTTTTAAGTTCTTTCAAAAGCTCCGGAATTTTTCCGTATTTGAGCTCCGCCACTTTTTCTAAATTTGCTCCGGCTGTTTCCTTTTCACATTCAAAACGCGCTGTCTCTATTTGTTTTTTAAGTTCTTTAATTTTATTAATTGTTTCTTTTTCCGAATGCCATTTAGCGGTGAATTCTTTTGCCTTTTCTTTCAGGTCGGCTAATTGCCGCGTAATAACTCTTTTTTTTCTGTCATTTTTTTTGCTCTTTTGCTGTTCCACTTCCAAGTTCTGGATTTCCTGTTTTAAGTTGTCTATTTCTACTGGCTCCGATTCAATATCCAGACGCAAAGAACTCATTGCTTCATCCATCAGGTCAACTGCTTTGTCCGGCAAAAAACGGTCGGTAATATATCTGGCTGACAATTCCGCCGCGGCTTTCAAAGCCGAATCATTAATCTTTACTCCGTGATGCAGTTCATATTTTTCCTTAATTCCCTGTAAAATAGAAATAGTGTCTTTGATTGTCGGCTCGGCAACATAAATCGGCTGAAATCTTCTTTCCAAAGCAGTGTCTCTTTCAATGTATTTTTGATATTCTTTTAGAGTAGTGGCTCCGATTGCTCTTAATTCTCCGCGAGCCAAAGCCGGCTTTAATAAGTTTGAAGCGTCAATCGCTCCTTCCGCGGCACCGGCGCCGACCAAAGTATGCAGTTCGTCAATAAATAAAAGATAATGGCCTTTTGCCCTGTAAATTTCTCTTAAAAGCGCCTTTATTCTTGTTTCAAATTCTCCCCTGTATTTGGTGCCGGCTATTATAGAACCAAGGTCCAAAGCAATAATTTCTTTTTCTTTCAATGATTCCGGAACTTGTCCGAAAACAATTTTTTGCGCCAAGCCCTCAATAATAGCGGTTTTGCCCACGCCCGCTTCGCCGATTAAAACCGGATTGTTTTTTGTCCGCCGTGATAAAACCTGCATCAATCTTCGTATCTCGTTTTCCCTGCCAATTACGGGATCAAGTTTTCCCTGTTTGGCAAGCAAGGTTAAATTGCGGGCATATTTTTCAATTACCTGATATTTTGATTCCGGTTCAGGGTCGGTAATTTTTTCTCCGCCCCGAATTTGAGATAATACTTTTAACACGGTCTCATAGTCCAGTTTGCCGGTTTCCAAAACAGCGGTTCCGCCGGCTGACTGGAGAAAATTTGCTTGAGCCAAGACTTCTTTGGCTTTTGTTTCGCTGTCTAATAAAGACAAAAATAAATGCTCTACGGAAATAAATTCATCTCCCATTTTTCCTGATTCCTGCCTTGCCCTGTCTAAAACCTTAGCCATATCCTGTGTTAGATAAAACTGGCCAAATGTTTTGGGCGAAGTAACGGCAGGAATTTTTTCCAGCGCGATTTTTATTTTTTTTCTCAGGTCTTCAATGTCTACGGACAAACGCTGAAGCAAATTCAAAATTAAGCTTTCCTCTTGATTAAGTAAAGTATAAAGAAGATGCAGAGCGTCAATTTGCTGCTGTCCTCTTTCTCTTGCCAGATCCTGAGCAAATAAAATTGCTTCCTGTGATTTATGAGTAAAATTTTGCGGACCAATCATATTAAAAATTAAAAATTATTTTATTCTATTTTCTTTTTATCATAAAAACGCTGAAAAATCAACCCAAATGAAAAAAGGAGGGGTTTAAAGCAACCACCTCCAAAACTTTTGGGGATTTTTTTCTTTTACTCTTTCCACTCGTCTAAAATTATTGGTATAAGCTGTTTTTTATTATCTTTCAAAATCTTTAAAACAATTCTATCTCTTGGGTCGTATTTTTGGATAATTTTAGCCAAAGAATTTTCAGTAGTAATTTTTTCCTTATCAAATTCCAGAATTATATCTCCTTGTTCTAAGCCGGCTTTTTCAGCGGGAGAATCTGGAAAAATTGCTGATTCGCCGGCGCTTCCAGAAATTATTAAAGCGCCGTAATCAACCGACAAATTGTTTTCTTTTTTAATCTGCTCATTTATTAAAACATAGCGAACTCCCAAAAAAGGATAAACAATTCTGCCCAATGTCTTTACCTGCTCAATGTCTTTTTTCGCCTTGTTAATGGGTATGGCAAAACCAATGTTTTCGGCTAATTGAGCCATAGCAAAATTAACGCCAATAACTTCTCCTTTTAGATTCAAAAGAGGACCTCCGGAATTTCCAATGTTAATAGCCGCGTCTGTCTGAATAACATCTTCCACTGTTTCAACTATTCCGGGGCCGGAAGCGGTCACGGTCCTGCCCAAGCCGGAAATCACTCCCACTGAAACCGTGTTTCTGAATTCTCCCAAAGCATTGCCAATAGTAATTACCGTCTGGCCAATTTGCAGTTTGTCTGAATCGCCAAATTTTACCAATGGAAATAATTCTACATCAAGTTCTCCCTGCTCATCAATTGTTTTTTCCGCTTCAATTTTTATTATTGCCAAATCCCTGAAAGGATCAACGGCCAAGACCTTAGCTGGATATTTATTGCCGTCATTGGTTAAAACCGTATAATCCGCGTCTTCATTAGAAACAACATGTTTGTTGGTTAAAACCATTCCGTGTTCAGAAACAATAAAGCCGGTTCCGCCGCCAATGTTCTTTTTTTCAGTTCCTTTTTCACGGTATTCCTGGATTTGAAAGTCAAATCCTTCAAAAGGATTAAAATAATATTGTTCAATAATCGGAACATCTTTTGTAACAATAATGCTCACAACAGACGGAGAAACATTTTTAACCACTTGAATAATTTTTTCTTCCTGGGTGGTTTGGGGCTGATATTCTTTAATGGTTTGTTTTTCAATTACTTTTTCAATAATTTGCGG
>JAGMAB010000012.1 GCA_023131055.1 Candidatus Parcubacteria bacterium
GGCACCGGCTACGTGGGAAGCACAACTTTAGACAAACTGAACTCATTATTAAAGTAAATAATTTTCTTTTTTCCTTGTGGAGAACAAAAAGGTCACCTTTCGGGGTGACTTTTTGTTCCTGACAATTCCTCGCGATCGTTGAATATTGTCATTAAGTTTTCCACAGGTTGACAGCTTGCCATAGTTTCAAGAAATTTATACAATATTAGTATAAGCCGTTTCATTTTTAGTAGTTCTGACTACTTTTTCTGAAATGCCATAAAACACTATGAAAACAAAGCTTAACCCAATAAGCGTTTTAAGAGAATTAAAGAAAAAGAAAATTAAAATTTTTAATCCTTTAGAATTTGAAAGGGTTTTTGGCGTGTCTAAATACGCTGTTCAATGGTTTCTCAAGAACCAGACCAAAAAAGGATTTTTTCTCAAATTAAAAAATGGGCTCTATACTCTTTCTGATAATTTGCCCCCCCAATATCTTATTGCCAATCGCCTTTACGAGCCCTCTTATATTTCTTTTGATACTGCTTTGGCTTTTTATAATATTATTCCGGAAACAATTTATACTATAATTTCAGCCACTCCAAAAATCACCCGCGCCTTTGAAATAAATAAAGTAAAATACGAATATTGGAAGATTAAGCAGGAAGCTTACACCGGCTATAGGTTGATTAATTATTTAGATGATTTGGTTTTAATGGCAGAGCCGGAAAAAGCGCTGGCTGATTTTCTTTATTTTGTTGTTTTACGGCAGAGAGAGTTTCATTATGAGCGGCTTGACCTTGAAAAAGTGAAAAAAAATAAAGTTTTGTTTTACGCCAAATTATTCAAAAAACCAGAGATAATTAAAATAATAGAAAAAATTTATGCTGACGCAGGAAAGCCTCAAAGAATTTACTAAAAAATACCAGACCATTGAAGAAAATGTGGCGCGGGAGTATATCCAGCATCTTTTTTTGTCGTTTCTCTATAAGATGCCGTTTTCAGAAAAATTGCTCTTTAAGGGTGGAACAGCTTTTAGATTTATTTATCAAAGCCCGAGATTTTCCGAGGATTTGGATTTTACCGGTCAAGATATCTATGACTATAAGATAATTGAGGATTTATTTATTAAATCAATGGTTGAGATTGAAAAGATAGGCATAGATATTAGTTTAACAGAAGCCAAACCAACAACAGGTGGATATTTGGGCATTATCCATTATAATCTCCATAGTTTTAGCAAAGATATGAAATTTGAAATTTCTTTGAGAAAAGGCAGGATAGGAAGTAAGGAAACAGACATGATTGTTAATGATTTTATTCCAGGTTATACCATTATTCATCTTCCCTCAAAAGAAATTGTGCAAGGTAAAATAAACGCTCTTTTTGCCCGGGCTAAACCACGGGATTATTATGATTTTTATTTTATTCTGCGGCATCCGGAATTACGGAGGTATGTTGCTCAAGAAACTTTTATTAAAGTAAAAAAGAGCTTGGAAAAGACCCAAATTAATTTTAGAAGAGAATTGGCCGCGCTTTTGCCGGCGAGCCATCATTTAATTCTCAAAGATTTCAAATCCACTTTAATTAGAGAAATAGAGAAAAACATCTAAATCAACGGCATTAGTTTTCCACAGGGTTGACAAGGGTTTTTTGTGGTAAAAATAATAATATAAGGTCAACAATAAAAGAAAAAATATGAAAAAAATATGAAACGCGCCGCTCATGGCTGGATTGCCCTCCGGGCTTATAAACTCATAGACGACATCAGTGTTAATGGCAGAATAGGCAATGTGCGCCATACTGACAAATTAATAGAACTTCTTTCTTATTATCTTTCAGGCGTATGGGATGGAGCCTGGATTCCCGATAGTTTAATTTGCGATATGAAGTACGGCCATATTTTCAAACAGACCAATGACCCAAAAATTCTGGGTTCTAAAAGTAAAGATAAAAGGAGTCAGGCGCCATATAAAGAACTTAAATCCATACTCAAGGGCAAACGGCTTTGTTTAGAACGCCTCAAAAAAGAAGAAGTATTAAATGAACATTATTGGTCAGAGGAAGGACATTTGCCTGATAGAGTAATAGCTCTTACGCATACTGTGAGCGATATGCTCAAGCTTGGCGATTTTCCTTTGGCATTTTATCTTAGAGAACAGAGGAGAGAAGCTTATGAGGGTGATTTATCCGCTGCCGGCGTAAAAAACCTTTCTTTGTCGCCTACTTTTTCCGCCCGCCAAATCGCCACCACCCTTTTTATGCTCTCTCACTACATTGCCGACGCCCATATGCCTCTGCACTGCGATTACAGGGATTATAGCAGACGCAACAAAATAAGGCCTATGTCGCCGCGCCTGCATCCTTCCATAGAAGAGGAATGGGAAAAATCTTTTCCCAAAGAAAAAATGCTGGGGATAGGTAAATATTCCAAGGATTCAGTGGATGACATTGTGCTTAATCTGCCAAAAAATTCCATAATTGAAACAGACAAATATAAATTAAGCGCGAGCGCTGCCGGACTTAAAAAAAGCAATGATAATGTATGGGAAGAGATGGTTAATATCTGCAGGGTATCCTACGCGCTTTCCCGGACCTGGATTGACAAAGAAAACACAAAAGAAAACCAAGAAGCGGGATACGACGATGTAAGAGAATTGATTAAAAGAAAAGGTAAAGAAGAATTTATAGATGTCACTAATCAAATTTTTCATGACGCGGTTGAATCAGTGGCGCGAATTTGGCTTTTGGTCTGGGGTAAATTTATAAAAAAGCCCAAGATTTTATTCATAGCGAATAAGGATAAGTATCATATGGAAGTGCATCAAGATACTTGTCCCTGGCTTGGGTTGGTTAAAAAGAGCAATAAAATAAGGTTTACCAATCTTATTGACGCTCATAAACAAGGGTTTGATAACTGCGCTCATTGTATCGGCGGCTCAAAAAGGTAATAGGACATATAAGTCGTTTTGTCATCGGAATATTTTTATGTTAAAATGGTTTAATGTCTAAATTCCCAAAATTAATTTTTCTTGGGCTTATATTTTTTTGTCTGCCGTCTTTTGTTTCAGCTATATCTTTGGGCCAAAAAACGGATTTTTTTGTTGACTCTATCTATGATATTTCAGAGAGAGAAGAAATTTCAGCCACATTGCAGAGAATAGGTCAAAATGCTTATTTTTACATTGATGATGATTGGTATAAAGAATTAGACGAGGAGCAACAAAGAGAAATTAAGAAAGCGCTTCAGGATTTAGATAACGAATTCAATTACAAAATTTATCCTGTTTTAACAAAAAGTTATGGTTCTGAATGGAAACCGGGAATTGACAAGGATAATTGGATTACTATTTTAATTCATCCGATGTTCAAAGGAGCGGGCGGATATTTTAGAAACAGCGACGAATATCCGCGATTGCAAGTTTTAGATTCCAACGAAAGAGAAATGATTTATTTGAACGCTGATTATATTACCAATCCTTTGATTAAAAGTTTTTTGGCTCACGAATTTACCCATTTAATTACTTTTAACCAAAAAGAAAAAAAACGCGGAATAGAAGAAGAGGTTTGGCTAAACGAGGCAAGAGCGGAATACGCGCCTAGTTTAGTTGGTTATGACGATGAATATAAAGAAAGTAATTTAGAAGAAAGAGTAAAAATTTTTTTAGAAAATCCTTGTGATTCTTTAACAGAATGGCAAGGCCAGGAAGCGGATTACGGCGGTTTAAATCTTTTTATTCAATACTTAGTGGAACAATATGGAGAAGAAATTTTATGCGATTCTTTGAAATCAGAAAATATCGGAATTAAAAGTTTAAATGAAGCCCTGAAAAAAAATGGCTTTGAAAAAGATTTTGCCCAAGTTTTTACTGATTGGCTGGTTACTGTTTTTGTTAATGATTGTTCTTTAGGAGACCAGTATTGCTATCAAAATGAAAACTTAAAAAACTTACGGGTTGCTCCTTTGATTAATTTTCTGCCAATGAAAGGAAAAAGTTTTTTAGGGGTTAGCCAGACAACTAAGAATTGGAGCGGTAATTGGTTTAAATTTCTCGGCGGCAAAGGAACTTTAAAAATTAAATTTATTGGCAATCCGGAAAATTTGTTTCAAGTTCCCTATATCGCGAGAAGTATTTCAGGAGAATATTTGCTTGATTTTTTTGAACTTGACGAATATCAAAGGGGAGAAATTTTGGTTTCCGGGTTTGGAAAAGAAATTACATCAGTGACTATTATTCCTTCTATCCAAAGCAAGTCAGGGGGATTTTTAAATCCTGAACCTACTTTTCCATTTTTTTGGGAGGCGTCAACCATAGTTGAAGTGCAGGAAGTTGAAGAAAATTCAGATTCAAAATATCTGGAAAAACCGATTTCAAAAATGACTGAGCAAGAAATTTTAGCTAAAATTACTGAAATAGAGGAATTACTCAATCAACTCAAAACTCAACTTAGCCAACTTGCTAAAACCGAGATTGAAGAAAAAGAAGATGTAATTTCCATTTCCTGCGAGAAGTTTGAAGAAAATCTTTTTTACGGCTTAAAAAATGATGCTCGGGTTGAATGTTTGCAGGAATTTTTAAAAGTCCAGGGAACAGAAATTTATCCCGAAGCATTAGTTACCGGAAACTTTTTATCTTTAACTAAAGCGGCGGTAATTCGTTTTCAGGAAAAATACGCTGCTCAAGTTTTAAGCCCATTAGGTTTAGAAAAGGGGACCGGTTTTGTTGGCCAAATGACAAGGGAAAAAATAAATGAAATTTTAAGTCAATAAAATACTTGACAAGCTTACTTAGATTTGCTACACTTGAAATAGTGAGTGATTCCGCTATTAGCGGAAAACTCTGCTAAGTCAACAACAAGCTTCGCTCGAGTGAAGCTTGTTGTTTTATTAATCAATCAGTAATTATTAATCATTTATCAATCTATTAACATCAATCTATTGACCTCGGAGGTCAATAGATTGATTATTTATCAATAACCATTTATAATTAAATTGGGTCGGGAGGCAGCACTCACTAAGGACTTAGTATTGGAGTTAACTCTCCCGGCCCTTTCAAAATGAAATTTAGAAAAAATGTTTCTTTGGCAAAATATACTACTTTTAAGATTGGAGGACCGGCAAAATATTTTTATATTGCCAAAACAAAACAGGATTTAATTAAAGCAATTAAAGCGGCAAAAGAATTAGGGTTGCCTTTTTTTGTTTTAGGAGGAGGAAGTAATTTATTGGTTTTAGATAAAGGATTTGATGGACTGGTGATAAAATGTCAAATGTCAAATGTCAATTTTCTCCCGCTAAAAGCGGGATTCAAAATTGTTGCTGGAGCAGGTCTGCCATTAGGAAAATTAGTAAGCGCTTCGGCAGAAAAAAGTTTAACCGGTTTGGAATGGGCAGTAGGTATTCCCGGAACAGTGGGCGGGGCAATAAGAGGGAATAGCGGCGCTTTTGAGAAATCAATCAGTAATATAGTAAAAGAAGTAGAAGTTTTAGAAATAACGGAGGATAATTCTCCTCAAATTAAGATTTTAAAAAACAAAGATTGTAAATTTCAATACAGAGACAGTATTTTCAAACATAATTCAAACTTGATAATTCTTTCAGCGGAAATTCAATTAAAGAAAGGGGATAAAAAAGAAATTCAGAAAAAAATAAAAGAACATTTAGAACAAAGAAAAAAAACTCAACCTTTGGGATTTCCTTCTGCCGGTTCTATTTTCAAAAACCCTGAAGGTTTTTCGGCAGGAGAATTGATTGAAAAATGCGGGTTAAAAGGAAAAAAAATCAATGGCGCGCAAATTTCTGAAATTCATTCTAATTTTATTGTAAATTTAGGTGATGCAAAAGCAAAAGATGTAGAAAAATTGATAAAATTAATAAAACAAAAAGTAAAACAAAAATTCGGCATTGTATTAAAACAAGAAATCGAGATTTTCTAGTTATCCACTGTTGACAAACTTTTTCAAAATGAAAAAATGAATTAACAATTAAATTTTTTGCGAATAGAGAGTCGACTATTTGCCCAAGATTTTAAAAAAATTCCAAAGATATGGTAAAGAAAAAAAAGAAAAAAGCAAAGAAAAAAAAGTAAATTAATATTTTTTTAACCCCGCTAAAAGCGGGGTTTTTGTTTTTTTGGATTTGATTTAATATAAAAATTGAGTAAGATAATATATATGTCTGTTTTTGATAAATTTTTTGGGGATGTTAATAAAAAATATTTGAGCAAGCTTCAACCAATTATTGTTCAGATAAACAACCTTGAATCAGAGTTCAAGGGTTTTTCTAATGAACAATTGAAACACAAAACTTTAGAATTCAAAGAAAGATTAGGCAAAGGCGAAACACTTGATAATTTATTGCCAGAAGCATTTGCCCTGGTCAGAGAAGCGACAAAAAGAAATTTGAATCAAAGGCATTTTGACTGCCAAATGCTTGGCGGAATTGTTCTGCATCAGGGAAAAATCACTGAAATGAAAACCGGCGAAGGAAAGACTTTGGCTTCTACTCTGCCTCTTTATTTGAACGCTTTAGAAAAAAAAGGATGCCATTTAATAACCGTAAATGATTATTTGGCTAAAAGAGACAGTGTTTGGATGGGACAGATATACCACGCGTTGGATTTGTCTGTTGCTTGTATTGTTCACGACGCCGCGTATATATATGACCCGGAATTTCAAAACAATGAAAAAGACAAGGAAAGGGATTTGGTTGGGGGATTTAAGGTTATTGAAAGTTATTTAAAACCATGTTCAAGAAAAGAAGCGTATTTGGCTGATATTACTTATGGGACTAATAATGAGTTTGGTTTTGATTATTTGAGAGACAATATGGTTGTTGATTTGAACCAGCAGGTTCAGAGAGAATTGAATTTTGCCATTATTGACGAGGTTGATTCAATTTTAATTGATGAAGCAAGAACTCCTTTGATTATTTCCGCTCCTGATACTGAAAGTTCAAAATGGTATCAAGAATTCGCCGGGATTATTCCGAAATTAGACCCGAAAAAAGATTTTGAGATTGATGAAAAAATGAAAGCCGTGACTTTAACCGAAGATGGTATTAATAAAATTGAAAAGATTTTAGGAATGGGAAATATCTATGAAGAGCGGGGCATAAAATATCTGCATCATTTGGAACAAGCGTTGAGAGGCGAGGCGCTGTTTAAGAAAGACAGGGATTATGTGGTTAAAAACAACGAGGTTATTATTATTGATGAATTTACCGGACGCTTGATGCCGGGCAGGCGCTGGTCAGGCGGACTTCATCAAGCGGTTGAAGCAAAAGAAGGCGTAAATGTTCGTCCTGAATCATTAACTTTGGCTTCCATAACTTTTCAAAATTATTTCCGCCTTTATAAAAAATTAGCGGGAATGACAGGCACGGCAGTCACTTCAGCTGAAGAATTTGATAAGGTTTATAAATTGGAAGTGCTCATTATTCCGACAAACTTGCCAATGATACGAGAAGATTTGGCTGATAAAATTTATAAGACAGAAGATGGAAAAATTAAAGCGTTATTACTGGAAATAAAACAAAGGCATAAACAGGGCCAGCCGATTTTAGTCGGTACAAGGTCAGTTGAAAAAAATGAATATTTAGGGCAAATGTTAGACAGAGAAGGAATTGTCCATCAGATTTTGAATGCCAAGCATCATGAAAAAGAAGCGGAAATTATTGCCCAAGCGGGAAGATTTGGCGCGGTAACTATTGCCACGAATATGGCAGGACGGGGAGTGGATATAATTTTAGGCGGTAATCCGTCTGACACGGCTCAAGCCCAAAAAGTAAAGGAATTAGGAGGGCTTTTTGTTATTGGCACTGAAAGGCATGAAGCGAGACGGATTGACAACCAGCTTCAGGGCAGGTCTGGCAGGCAGGGCGACCAAGGCAGTTCCCAATTTTTTGTTTCTTTGGAAGATGATTTATTGAGAATTTTTGGCGGGGATAAAATAAAATCTTTAATGGGCTTTCTAAAAGTTCCCGAGGATATGCCAATTGAAGCGAAAATGGTTTCAGGAGTAATTGAATCCGCGCAATCAAAAATTGAAGGAATGAATTTTGATATCAGAAAGCATTTGCTGGATTATGACGATGTTTTAAACAAACACCGCGAGGTGATTTATAAAAAAAGGAGAGAGCTCTTGGAAGCGAAAAGTGAAGAGCGAAAAGCGAAAATTATGGAACTGGTTAAAAAACACGGTTTTTCAGAAAAAGATTATGAAAACAAAGAAAAAGAAGTTGGCAGCGGAAATATGCGCCAGATTGAAAAAATTGTTTGTTTAAAAATTTCAGACGGGCTTTGGATGGAGCATTTGGAAAATATGGAGCATTTAAGGGATTCCGTGCGACTAAGGGCTTATGGCCAACGCGATCCTTTGGTTGAATATAAAGGCGAAGGACATAAAATGTTTAAAAGGTTATTGGAGACAATTGATTCAAATATTGCCCAGACAATTTTAAGAGTAAAATTAACAGCACAGCCAGTCCAGCAGCCGGTTCAACAACCTATTCAGCAACCGGGCGCGGCCAAAGTTGGCAGAAATGACCCCTGCCCGTGCGGCAGCGGCAAAAAATACAAAAAATGCTGTTGGCCAAAATATGGATAATCGCTCGGGAAGGTAAATTACTTCCCTCGCTTTTATACAATCAAAAAACACCTTTCGGTGTTTTTTTGTTTTCCCTTTTTTCAAGCCACAAATTTTTATGGACTGAAAAAAAAGAAAAAAAGAAAGGGTTTTAGTTTTTGTTTGGTGTTTTGTCGTACTGATTGTCTCTATTTCACAAATTTCTCATCTGCTGGCACAAAAACATCTATAGGTGTCAATTCCATATCTTCATTGAGAGCTTGACTTAGTTTCTTAAGTAACCTTTTACCTTTTCCCGAATCGCTATCAGCTATCTCAATATACGGAGCATTGCTATTATCTTTTAATCTCTTCACTGTGCTGGGTATAGTTGTCACAACCATTTCTTCTCGGTCTGGAGATTTTTGAAAGATTTTTTTTATCTTCTTTTCTAAATCTCTAGATTTTTCTTCTCTATAACCAAAAAGTTTAAAGTTTGGCATTTATCTATATTTCACCTCCTAAGTTTTTTTTATTCTATCTAACTATCTGTTCAGAATGTCCAAGTTATATTTTACTCGGACAACCTAATTTATCTGTCAATTATTGTTGATAAACAAATTAAGTTATCCGAATTTCCCCTTCTTTTTATTATTTTCTATGTAAAGAGCTATTTCAAAATATAACATTTCTGTAAAATTTGTCAATAGTTTTCAGTCACAACATTCAGCGATCGCTGGAAGTTGTGACCGATAATATAAAAACTGTTTGACAATTTAGGGTTAGAGGGTATGATACAATAATGCGGAAAAGAAAACTTTATTTAACAATCGGGCTGATTTTTGTTTTGGCTTTTTTTTGTGGCAATTTTATTGTTCCGAATTATTGGAATCAAACGGCTGATATTGTAAACGCCAAGAAAAACGAGATTAAATATGTTGAAAAATTAAGCAATATCCCTCAATTTCCTGAAAAGCCGTTTAAGTTAGGATTAGACCTTCAGGGCGGAATCCATTTGGTTTATGAAGCAGATATGTCAAAAATCGCGAAACAAGATTATAGTTCTTCTTTACAGGGATTAAGAGATGTGATTGAAAGAAGAGTTAATCTTTTCGGAGTTCAGGAGCCAATAGTTCAGGTTCAGGAAACACCGGGCCATTATCGTTTAATTGTTGAATTGGCTGGAATAAAAGATACAAGCCAGGCGATTGAAATGATTGGACTGACGCCTTTTTTAGAATTCAAAGAACCAAAGGAAAATTATCAGGAAATTTTGGAAAATAATCAAAAGGTCTTTGAAACAGGCGAGGGACAGCTTGAAGACCCTTTTCAAACTACCGGTTTAACGGGAAAATATCTAAAAAAAGCGGAAATGGCTTTTGACCAGACAACTCATCAGCCCTTAATTTTGCTTCAATTTGACGATGAGGGAGCTAAAATTTTTGAGGATTTAACTACAAGAAACATTGGCAAGCCATTGGCTGTTTTTTTGGATTATCAATTAACTCAAGCGCCTATAGTTCAGGATAAAATTTCCGGGGGCAAGGCGCAGATTACAGGAGATTTTAACATTCAAGAAGCAAAAGACAGAGTAAGGGAATTAAACACCGGCGCTCTGCCGGTTCCAATAAGCTTAATTTCCCAGCAGTCTGTTGGCCCGATTTTAGGCAAGATTTCCTTGGAAAAATCCTTAAAAGCGGGAATAATTGGTTTTTTAGCGGTAATTATATTTCTAATTCTTTTTTACCGTTTGCCAGGTTTTCTCGCTTCTTTGTCTTTGGGAGTTTTTATCGGCATAGTTTTGGTTTTGTTCAAATTAATTCCGGTTACTTTGACTTTGGCAGGCATTGGCGGAGCTATCCTTTCTATAGGAATGGCTATTGACGCCAATATTTTGATTTTCTCCCGTATGAGAGAAGAAATGAAAGAGGGTAAAGGTTTTATTCAAAGCGTGGAACAAGGATTTGAGCGCGCCTGGTCTTCAATCAGAGACGGAAATTTAACTACTTTGCTGGTAGCTTTGATTTTATTTGCTTTTGGAACAAGTTTTATTAAGGGTTTTGCTCTGGTTTTGAGTTTGGGAATTTTAATCAGTATGTTTTCAGCCATTTTTATTACCAAGAATTTTTTAAAGGTTTTTGAAGGCACAAGATTGGAAAATATAAAATGGTTGTGGAGATAATATGAACATTCCTTTTTTAAAATACCGTAAAATTTATTTTGTTTTTTCAGGAATTTTAATTTTGGCAAGCATTATTTGCTTGGGTGTTTTTGGTTTGAAACCGGGAATTGATTTTACCGGCGGAAGTATTTTAGAATTAGAAGCAATTGAGGAAAGGCCTTCAAATCAGGAAATTAAAGACGCGCTTTCCGAACTTAATTTGGGCGAAATTTTAGTTCAGCCCAGCCAGGAAAAAGGAGTTATTTTACGGTTAAAAGACATTTCAGAAGAAACGCATCAGCAGGTTTTGGAAAAATTGCAGGGACTTTGTGAGTTTGAAGAGTTGCGTTTTGAATCAATCGGACCGGTAATTGGCCAGGAATTAAAAGAAAAAACCAAAGTTGTCGTAATTCTTTGCTTATTGGTGATTGTTTTTTATATTGCTTTTGCTTTTCGGAAAATTTCCCAGCCAATAGTGAGCTGGCAGTATGGCATTGCTTCTTTAATCGCTCTTTTTCACGATGTTTTGATTCCGCTTGGCATTTTCTCAATTTTAGGGAAATATTATGATGTTCAAATTACTATTCCTGTGGTTGCCGCTTTGCTTACTGTTTTAGGATATTCAATTAACAATACAGTAGTTGTTTTTGACAGAATAAGAGAAAATCTTTTAAAGAGAAGGGGAGCGACTTACGAAGAGACAGTGAATATCTCAATGAATCAGACATTATCCAGGTCAATCAATACTTCTTTGACAACACTTTTTGTTTTATTGGCTATTTTCTTTTTAGGCGGAGAAACCTTAAAATATTTTGCCTTAGCCTTGATTTTAGGAATTTCAGCTGGAACTTATTCTTCAGTATTTTTAGCCAGTCCTTTGCTGGTTAGTTGGTGGAAGAGAAAAAGGAATGTTGAGGTTTAACCTCAACCGTTCCTCAATTTTGACAGATTATTCAAAATATTGTATAAAGAGATAATGTTTAACTATCAAAAAACTTGTCAAAACTTGCTTAAGGACTTGCCGGAAAGACAAAAAATAGTCATTTCGCGGCGTTTTGCTTTATCCGGAGAACCTAAGCGGGAAACATTAGAATCCATTGGTCAGGGCTTTGGTATTACAAGAGAGCGTGTGCGCCAGATTGAAAAAGACGGCTTTTCAAAAATTAAACAAAAAATTGATTCCTGCAAGCCAATTTTTCTTTCTTTTAAAAAAAGAATTCATAACAGCGGCGATTTTAAAAAAGAATCTCTTTTATTAAAAGAATTAGGCAAGGAAAAACAACAGGCGCAGGTTTATTTTTTGTTAACCTTGGCGCAAGATTTTGAAAGATTTCAGGGTTCTAAGGATTTGGATGTGTTTTGGACTACAAATCAAAAGACATTTAATCTGGCTGAAAAAGTTGTCGCAGGGTTTTGCGCCCATCTTAAAAAAATTAACAAACCAATATCTTTGAAAGAACTCAAAAAACCTTTTTCTTTAAGCCCTGCTGTTTTAACTTCTTATTTAGAAATTTCCAAGAACATTCAACAAAATTCTGAAGGTTTATTTGGCTTAAAAGATTGGCCCGAGATTAACCCAAGAGGAGTGAGGGATAATGCTTATTTGGTTTTATTAAAAACCAAGCAGCCTTTGCATTTTAATCAAATAACAAAACTTATTGATAAAGCCCTGCCTCAGACAGTTCATAATGAACTTATTAAAGACCCGAGATTTGTTTTGGTTGGACGGGGGATTTATGGATTGCGCGCGTGGGGATATGAACCGGGTTTGGTTAAAGATGTGATTTTTAAGGTTTTAAAAACAGCCAGAGCGCCATTAACAAAACACCAAATTTTATCTCAAGTTTTCAAACAAAGGTTTGTTAAAGAAAATACGATTTTATTAAATTTAAGCAATAGAAAATATTTCTCAAAAAACCTTCAGGGAAAATATCAAATTAGAGAAACATAAAAGATGTTAATTTTTGACATAGGCATAAAACTTTTATTACTCGCTTTGCCTGTGTTTTTTTTGGTTTTTTCTTATCTTTGTTATTCCTGGGCAAAGCCGGAGCATCCACAGAAGAGCGTTATTATCGGAATAGCGGTTAGTATTTTTTATAGTTTTTTGTTTTTTTTAATAGGTTTTATATTAGTAGTTGTAATTTCTTTAATATGGAAGCTTTATTTATACTTGGTTTAATTATAAAAAACTGGTGGTGGTTTTTTCTGCCAATAATTCTTTTTTTTCCGGCAAAATTTTTTTACTTCTGGTGGATAAAATGGGAGGTTTGGTATAAACGCAATAAATGGATTCTTATTGAAGTTAAGCCGCCAAAAGAAATTCTCAAGCCGTTCAGGGCAATGGAAGATATTTTTACTATTGTTTGGGGAATTGTTGACGGCCCGAACTGGAAAGAAAGATGGTGCGAGGGAGAAATGACCGAAGGACCTTATTGGATTTCCTGGGAAATAGTCAGTATTGGAGGGAAAATTCATTTTTTTATCAGAATTTTAGCAGAGTGGCGAGATATGGTGGAGTCAACGATTTATTCCCAGTATCCGGAAGCGGAAATTTCTGAAGTTGATGATTATACTAAGGATATTTCTCAAGATACTCTTAATGAGGAGTGGAATATTTATAGTGAAGATTTCAGTTTATGGTTTGAGGATTCTTATCCTATTAAAACATATCCAATGTTTTTTGAAGAGAAGCCGGAAGTAATAAAAGAAGAAAAACGATTAGACCCAATGGATTCTTTATTAGAAGCATTGTCGCGGCTCACGCCGGATGAGCAATTTTGGCTTCAGATTGTTACTGCGCCGGTATTACCGGATGATGTTCCTTGGATGGCTAAAGGAAGGGCATTGGCTGATAAATTAGCCAAAAGGCCGGAGCCAACAAAAGCAAAGCCCATAGTTGAAGAAGCCGCAGAAATTTTAATTAGCGGACCACAGGAAGAAAAAGAGGAAAAACAAGAAATTATCCCGCCGGAGTTTAAGTTAACTCCGGGAGAAAGGGAAGTTTTGGCTGCTGTTGAAAACAAGATTACAAAACCGGGTTATAAAACCTGGATTAGAATAGTTTATCTTTCCAGAAAAAACGCGCCGCGGCTTGGCGGCAACCATAAAATAGGAAGGTCTTATTTTAACCAGTTTATGACAGAGAATTTAAATATTCTTGTTTTTTACGGGCCGACCAGAACAAAAATTCATTGGTGGTTAAGGGAGCGGAGGTTATATTTAAGAAAAAGAAAGCAGTTCAAAAGTTATATTGAAAGATTGCCTTCAAGTTTTCCGCGAACAATGAGCGGGGAGCCGACATTTTCTTTTTCATTGCCTTTTAAGCTTCCTCCCCGGGGACCGGGAATTAGGGGAACTATTATTTTAAATACTGAAGAATTAGCGACAATTTATCATTTCCCGGCAAAGATTATTACTCCGGCTTTGCCTTATGTTGAGGCGAAAAAAGGAGGACC
>JAGMAB010000013.1 GCA_023131055.1 Candidatus Parcubacteria bacterium
AAATTTCAAAGATGCAAAACCCAGCTCTGGCAAAGAATGGAATTTGTTTCTTTGGGTTTAAGAAGATGCGGACTGAAATGCGTTCCTTTAAATACCTCTGAACTAATTGAAATCTTTTGGTCTCTGTATCACCCAGAACAAGCTGAAATCGGCTATTACCCTGAAATACCGCCCGAACTTACTAAATAATTAAAAAACATGAATCTGCCATTTCTAAAAAAGAAAAAAAATACGGAAAAAATTTTTGACACGCCGTCTATGCAGGCAAAAGATATTATTGCCCCTTCTTCCATTGTTTTGTCTCCGGATTTTTTAAAGTTAGGCAAAAGATTTGTCAAATCGTTTTTTATTTTTTCTTATCCAAGATATTTGACCGCCGCGTGGTTCTCTACCGTGATTAATCTGGATGTTCCAATGGACATTTCAATATTTGTTCATCCCATTGAAACAGGAATGATTTTAAAACAATTAAGAAAAAGCGTAACCGAAGTTCAGGCGGAGATTATGGAAAAACAAGAAAAGGGATTAATCAGAGACCCGGCTCTGGAAATTGCTTTTAATGATTTGGAAGGATTAAGAGACAGATTGCAGACAGCGCAGGAAAGAATGTTTAAATTAGGCCTTTATCTGACCGTTTACGCAGAAAATCAAAAAGAGCTGAAAGATATTGAAATTACTTTAAGGTCAATTTTAGAATCACGGTTGATTTACATTAAGCCGGCTCTTTACCAGCAAAAACAAGGATTCAATTCCACCGCGCCATATGGTTTAGACCAAATCCAAGCCCATACCACAATGAACACCGGGCCTTTATCGTCTATTTTCCCTTTTGTTTCTTTTGATTTAAGTTCAAATGAAGGAATTTTATATGGCGTTAACAGGCATAATAATTCTTTGATATTATTTGACCGATTCAGTTTAGAAAACTCAAACAGCGTAGTTTTCGGCAAGGCGGGCTCGGGTAAATCATACGCTATTAAACTGGAAATTCTCCGTTGTTTAATGTTAGGAATTGACGTAATGGTTATTGATCCGGAAAACGAATACAAATTTTTATCAGATACTGTTGGCGGTTCTTTTTTTAACATCTCTTTGGCTTCGCCTAACCACATTAACCCGTTTGACCTGCCAGCGCCAAGAGAAGATGAAAAACCGGAAGATGTATTAAGGTCAAATGTCATTAACTTGGTTGGCTTGTTAAGGATTATGTTAGGCGGTTTGACACCGGAAGAAGACGCTATTATTGACCGGGCTTTAACCGAAACATACGCTTCCAAAGATATTACTCCTAAAACAGACCATAATTATTGGAAAGAAAACATTCCTTTAATGGAGGATTTTGAAACGGTCTTGGAAGGAATGGAAGGAGCTGAATCATTAGTGAGGCGGGTAAGAAAATTTACAAAAGGAAGCTACGCGCAATTTTTCAATCAGCGCACTAATATCTCTTTAGACAAGCCATTTACTGTTTTTGGAATACGAGATATGGAAGACGAATTAAGGCCAATAGCAATGTTTATTATCATGAGATACATCTGGAATAAAGTCCGTTCCGTTCTCAAAAAAAGAATTTTGGTTATTGACGAAGCGTGGTGGCTGATGAAGACAGAAGACGGAGGTTCGTTTTTGTATGGAATGGCTAAAAGAGCGAGAAAATATTGGCTGGGAGTTACCACGGTAACTCAAGACCTTAATGACTTTATGAAGTCGTCTTATGGCCAGCCAATAATTACCAACTCTTCTTTACAGCTTCTAATGAAACAAAGTTCCGCCACGATTGATGTTGTTCAAAAAACCTTTAATTTAACAAGTCAGGAAAAATATTTATTATTGGAATCCGAAGTTGGAGAAGGCATATTTTTTGCGGGACAGAAACATGTGGCTATTAAAGTCGTAGCGTCTTACACAGAAGACCAATTTATCACCACTGCGCCGGAAGAGGTCTTAAAAATCAAAAAAGCAAAAAAGAAGATAAAATAGAACATGGCTTTACCAGCAATTGTGGCTGGAGCGGCAAAAGCGCTTTCAGCTGCCGGCAAAGGATTAAAAGCGTCAAGATTAGCTAAAGGAGCAAAATTTTTACCAAAAGGAAAAAGAACCCAAGAACAAGAAAGAGAGGCGCCCGGTCTTCTTAGCACTGAAGGGATAGCAATACTGCCAATAGCAATTATTCTTGATATCACTGGAATGATTTTATTATGCGTTGGCCTTGATGATTTTTTCCTCACCGATATAATCGGTATTATTTTTATTGGCGGCTGGCTATGGCTTAGAACAGGAAAAATAACAGAAACACCAAAAAGAAAAAGAGGACTTTTCAAAATGGATTTTTTGAGAAAACTTTTTCGCGGAAAATATAAAAGATTTTTAACTCCTTTTATCGGAGAAGTTATTTTTTATCTCGGAGCTTTTCCTTTTTGGAGTTTAGCTGTGTACTTCGAACTAACCGAGTAACCGAGTAAAATGTTTAATAACAAAAAAAGTAAATTGGTTTTATTCGCTTTGCTCCTTGTATTTTTTATAGGAGCAAGTTTTGTATTGGCACACACAAGTTTTGCAGAGCAACCGTTGGAAATTACTTATCCGGAAATACAGGGCTTTGCGCCAACCACAACCAAAACAATTTTGCCTGATTATATCCTGTATGTTTTTCAATTCTCTTTATTTATAGCCGCTATAATTGCTTTTGGAAGTTTTGTCTACGGCGGATTTCGCTATCTATTTTCAGGTACTTCCGCTTCTATAAAAAAAGACGCCCGTTCCCAAATAGCGGCAGGAATGCTAGGGTTAATTATTTTACTTTCCAGTTATATTATTTTAAACACTATTAACCCGCAATTAGTTGTTTTGAAATCTCCTCTCCCAACAACAGGAGAACCGCCTTTTTTTCCTTCAGCAGCGCTTCAAAAACCTCAACCAGCCACTTATCTCGGAATTGCCGCTGGCGCGGTAATCACAAATCTTTGGGGAGAAAAACATTCACTACCTTATAAATCAGCTGAATGTTATAATTTTGACCCAAATGGCGACGCTGATGAATTTTTACCTGACAATGACAGATTAGATTGTATTCAAAAACTTTCTAAAGCAATTAAAATTAAAGCTGAAAAACTAAAAGAACATATAGAAGAACTGCAAAAATTTTATGATTGCAAGTTCTGCTGCGCAGATTGCTGCGAGAATACGCCCTGCGCATGGACCGAAGAAGAAGAGGTTTGGACTTGGAAAAATTGCACGCCTTATGATTGCTGCGAAGGACAAGGAATAGTAAAGCGTTCTCACATTGATGACCGCTATTCAGAATGTAAATTTTCCAATTGCTGTAAATTCTTTGAGACCTGTCCTTGTAAAAAATGTAAAGAGTGTATCTGTATTAGACCGGATAACGAATGCTGTAATCCTGACAATCCGATTAAGCACTATGAAGACCCTCTTATTAAAGATGATTTAATTCCTAAAATCAAACAAGCAAAGCATGAACTCAATCTAAAATTAGGGCCCTTTGGTTTAATTGATGAACTGCCGAAATCAGAAAACATTGACGCTTTATTGTCTAATGAAGATACAAAAAATTTAATTAAAAGAATACTAATTGGCGCTCCGATTGATGAAGAAAAATTAAAAAGGATTTTGAAAATTAAAGAGGTGATGGAAGAGCTTGTAAGGGATTACTGGGATTTATTATTGGCTGATGAGAATTTATCTGAAATAATTTCTAGTTTGAGCGACCCAATAAATAAGGAAAAATTAACCTGGGTTTTAAGATACAATGAAAACTTAAAAAAAATAATAGAAAGCAAAGATTACTTGGGAGCTCTTCTTGTTGGAGAAGATACTCGTCTTAAAAAATTATTAAGCAAAAAAGAAGTTATTCAAATTTTAATAGAGGATAAAAATGACCTAAGCGAACTTTGCCAGCATTCTAACATTAAAGAGATTTTCAAAAAAATCATGAGAATGGAACAAGAATCCGAGTGGCTGGATTTCATTGCTGTTATACCTGAAACAGCAATAAATTTAAAATTAGCTTATGAATTTGAAAGAGACCTGCTTTGGGTTACCGAGGTGGCTGATTTAATGCGAACTTGTAAAATAGATCCTGTGAGCGCTGACCAAATAAGAGTGCCTGAAGAATATCTGCCTAATATGGAAAGAGTAATAATGCCGAAATGGGAAAACATAGAAAAAGAAATTTTAGGAGGTCCCGACCCTGCCACTTTTTATTGTCCTAAACAATTATGGTAAAAATTAAAAAACAAATTGCGATAATTTTAATTCTCTCTTTTTTGCTTTCTTTAATGCCTGATTTTTTGTATACTGGAATTAGCGCTTTAACCGGCTGCGCAGAAGACAGCGAGTGCGCGTCTTATTGCGATTCCGCGCTTAAATGCGTTCCAAAATGTTTTAACGGAGAATGCTCCTGCATAAATTGTGAAATCAAATGTGAATGGGGCGGAAAAAAAACAAAAAACTTCTCCCCCCAGCCATTGATTGGAACGGGTGAATGGACCTGCGGAAAACAAATTCCCATTGGCGAAGTAATAGAAAGAAGCGCTTTCTTGGGAGCAAAAATGCTTGCTGAATTTCAGGGAATAATTGACAATGGAGAGAAAATGATAGAAAAGACAGATGAAATTCTTGACGATTACAAGAACTGGAATTGTGAAAAAGATTGTGAGACAAAATGCCATAAATATTATCATATTACCAAAGGAGAATGCGAGCCGGATGAGGATTGGCGGTGTCCTGATGAAGTGGCTATTTCTAAAGGAGTATCTGCTGTAAAAGAATGTCAGGAATGTATCAGTTCAAATGATTGTGATGAAAAATGTGACACTTGTGAAGAATGCAAAGAAATATGCTGCTGGCAGCAAAGTTTTTGCTGGGATTTGGAAGAAAACAAAATCATAACCTGCCCGACAAAAGACGAAGAAATAGAATTTGAAATCATAAACTGTAAATACTGCCGGCAACTCGGAAGTTGTGAAGAAAAATGTAATGCTTATTCCTGTTCCGGCTGCTGTAATGAATACTTTGACCCGATTATTAAAGCGTATTCTGCTTTGGAAAACCTGCCTGAATTGTTAAAAAATGATATTGAAGAAAAAACTCCCGGCGGAGAAGAAATACCAAAAGAATCTAAATTTAAGTATAAAAGGTCATATATTTTAGACCAGCTTGAATTTTCCAGATGCGAGTTGGCCCAGTGTCATATTAAAGCCAAAGATTGGTATAATTGTTTGGAAGGAAAAATAGTTTGTCCATATCTTTTTATGGCTAAAACAGCCAGCCAATTAGGTTTTTTTGACGATGACCAGTTTATTTCTTTAGTTGCCCAGATTATTAATGACGAAAAAACAACAAAAGAAATCTGGGGAGAACTTTGGGAAACACCGGAACATTGGTGGGAAATACCTTTAATTCCTTTTGTGTTTTTTGGAAAAATTATTACCCTGTCCTGGACAGTAATGTGGGATATGCTTGAAGAATCGTTTGCAACCGGCAAAGAAGACGCGTGTTATCCGTTTAATTATTATTGCTGCGAACTTTAATTATGATTAAGAAAATACTTTTAATAGTTGTGTTGGTCTCTTTTCTAATGGGCGGTTTTTGTTTTGTTGAAACCTGTCTTGCCCAAGGAAAAGAATTGGAAATTCATTATCCGGAAGTTTCCGGAGCAGAAACACCTACTACGACAAAAACATTTCTGCCCGCGTACATAGAATATATTTTTACCTGGGCAATAATTATTGCCGGGCTTTTAGCTTTTTTTGCTTTGGTTTACGGCGGAATTCTTTATCTAACTTCCGCGGGCAATCCTTCTAAAATGTCTGACGCAAGAGAACAGATTATCGCCGGTTTTTTAGGTTTAATTATCCTGCTTTCTTCTTTTTTAATTCTAAATACAATTGACCCGCAACTTGTTATTTTGGAAAAACCAAAACTTGAACAAGCGATTGGAGGAATTTACGCTTATGTTGGATTAGGTTGCGCTGATGAGATTGAAAATTATTATGATGATAAAGTTATTATAACCCAGACCCATATTCCTGAAATCAGTAAATGGCTGCCTAAAGATGAAAATAAAAAGAACCAATCTTTAAAATGTATTGAATTTATTTCTAAACCAGAAAATTTAACAGTAAATATATTTTCAGACCCAAATTACGGAGGAACAAAAATAGCTTACGGCAGTAAAATTAATGGCGATTACATAAAAACAGCAGAAAAGGGAGTGCCAAAAAATATTCCTGATCCTACTCCAGACACAGGACTATCAATGATATTGGATTACTATTTACCAGGCGTGTATCTTTATTCAAACTCTGATGACTGCGGCAGAAATTCCACCACCGGAGAAATCAAAGATATTAAAATAAAACTTTATAAAGGCAGTTCTGCCACTTTGCCTGAATTTGATAATCAAACAAAGTCAATAAAATTTATTTATGGCGATTGGGATAATGATAAAAAAATATATAAAAGTAAATACGCTGCGATTTTACATGAACATGAAAATTTTATGGGCCAGGCAATGCTTTTTGACCAAAATGAGAGGGAATGCCTTTCTTTATCTGAAAATCCTGTTAGCGCTGATGGTCCTGCAAATATCGGCGTTTCTTCAATTACCATATATCAAAAACCAATAGGCGACCCTATTGGTAATGGAGTAAAATTTTATGAAGGCAAAGGTATGCAGGGAAAATATCTTGCGGATGACGATGAAAAAGGTGATGATAAAGATATTACTGGAGATGGTTATTATAAAAATAACGGACTTGAAAAGGATTTAAATACCAATCTTACGGTTAAAAATCCTCCTCCCCCTGATGGCGACGGACTACCATCTGAAGAAAATTTTGACAATAGAGCTACCTCAATGGAAATGCGAGGAAATTACATTGCCTTGCTTTTTGAGCATTCAAATTATAAAGGAGATTGCGAAATCTTTACAAAAAGAAATATTTATTTTAGATACAATCGTATTGGACAATGTGGTTTTTGGTTAGCCAGAACTAATTGTTTGAGTTCTTTTATTATTAAAGCTACAAGATAATATAGTTAGACACAGGGTTTGATGAGCACTTTTCTTTCCGGCTCCCTGTCAATACTTTCAGTAATAACATCTTTTCTTTCAGCTAATTCCAAATGAATAATTCTTCTTTCATAAGCAAACATTGGAGGAAGAATTTTTTCGTTCTTGGCTAAAACCACTTCGTCAGCTGATGATTTAGCCAAGTCCTTTAAGTATTCTATTTTTTTCTTTTTGTAATCATCAATATCCAAATCAATATAAAAATCTTGTTTAATTTTTCTTTTCAAAATCGCTTTTAAAAGATGCTGGATTTCAACTAAAGTCTGGCCTCCTTCGCCGATTAAAATTTGCGGCTCATCGGTTTTTATGTCAATTGGAATAGTTGTGTCTTTTTGAGGCAGAAATTCTATTTCCACATCAAAACAAGTTTTTTGAAAAAACTCTTTAACTATGTCTTTAATTTTGTCAAAATCTTCTTTACTCAACATGTTTCTGTTGTTTAAAAATTAAGCGTTGTTGTCCTATTGAAAACAAAGCTGTAACAAACCAATAAAGAGCAATAGCCGCCGGCAGTTTCCAAAGAATAAAAACAGTGAAAATAGGGAAAAAATAAAGCATTTGTTTTGACATTATTTGGGAAAAATCACCCGGCTTTGATTGAGTTTTCTGAACCTGCGGCATCATCATCTTTGTCTGAAAAAACTGGGTAATGCCGGCTAATAAAGCCAAAGCAATACTTGCGTTAGCTAAATTGATAATGCCTAAAAAATTAGGGTCAATCATTTCAAGATGAGGAACAAAACTATAAAGATGAACCATTGCTTCCGGCTGAAATCCTTTCCAAAATACCTGATAAAGAGCGATTAAAATCGGCAATTGAATTAAAAGCGGCAGACAGCCTCCAAGAGGATTAATTTTTTCTCTCTTGTATAATTCCATCATTGCCCGTCCTTGTTTTTCTTTGTTATCTTTGTATTGTTTTTGAATTTCCTGAATTTTTGGCTGAAGTTCGGCTAAAATCTTTTGCGACTTTATTGATTTAGCCATTGAAGGGTAAAGAAGCAAACGAATAATAATTGTCAAAACAATTACCGCAATGCCAAAATCATGCCCGGGCAAATACACATAAAGCAAAATCAGCGCGTTAAATAATGGCTGATATAAAACAATGTTAAAAAATGAAATAAAAATATCAAACATAATAATTAAGGCAGGTCTATTCCTCCTTTATTAAAAGGATTACACCGCAATAATCTTTTAATCCCCAAAAATACGCCTTTTACTATTCCGTATTTTTCAATTGCCTGAAAACTATATTGCGAACAGGTTGGATAAAATCTGCAATGCTGTCCTAAAACAGGTGAAATAAAAATCTGGTAAAAACGAATAGCTTTAAAAATTAGTTTTTTAACCATTTTGCTTTTTTAAATATTTCATCAATTGTTTCTTGTATTTTTTTAAAATTTTCATTTTCCAAACCCTGTTGAGCTACTATTACCGTGTCCCATCCTTGCTCCATCTCGTTTAATCTTGCTCTTGTTGCGGCTCTGAGCCGTCTTTTTATTTTATTGCGAATTACCGCTTTTAATGATATTTTCTTACTCACCACAATGGCAAAACGGTTTAATGTTAAATCATTTTTTGCTATTTTCAAAAATAAAAAACCTTGTTTAAATCCTTTTCCTTGTTTAAACACTCTTTCAATATCCTTTTTCTTTCTTAGACAATTTTCTTTCGCCAGCATAATTATACGGTTAATTTTTCCCTTCCTTTTCTTCTTCTCTTTACCAACACCTTTCTTCCTCCAACTGTTTTTGTTCTTGCCATAAATCCGTGCGTGCGTTTTCTTTTTTTCTTTTTTGGCTGATAAGTAATAGACATTTTTTAATTGTATTATCAAATAATACAAAAGTCAATTCCCTTCCATTTCACAGTTTATACACAAGATATTAACAGAACGCGGGAATTGAGGTTATTTTTATTATTTCTTGTATTATGATATAATATTTTTATGACTACTAAAGAAGAACTCTGGCAAACAGTTTTAGCCAAAACTCAATTAACCATTTCACAGGCGAATTTTGCCACCTGGTTTAGAGATACTAAAATTGTTTCACAGGAAAAAAATCAAGTGGTAGTTTCCGTGCCTAATTCTTTTGCGAGAGAATGGCTTGAAAATAAATACGGCAAAACAATTTTAAAAATTTTAAATGGTTTAGACAAAGAAATCAAAGAAGTCCAATACAAAATAGGAAAAGCTGATTTGAAAATTCTGAAAAAAAGTCCTGTCTCTTTTTCAGAAATGGGACAATTAAAATTTCAGGAATTTAAGGTTGATAAAAACACTAATCTTAACCCGAAATATACTTTTGAAAATTTTATAATAGGCGGTTTCAACGAACTTTCTCACGCGTCTGCCTGGGCAGTGGCAAAAACCCCCGGGCTTGTTTATAACCCTCTTTTTATTTACGGAGGAGTGGGACTTGGTAAAACCCATCTTTTGGAGGCTATTGGCAATGAAATAGTAAAAAATTTTCCAAAAAAGAAAATAAAATATATTCCTTCTGAAAAATTTACCGCTGAAGTGGTCTCGGCAATCAGAAACCACCAAATGGAGGAACTAAAAGCAAAATACCGGCTTATTGATATTTTAATCCTTGATGATGTCCAATTCCTGGCCGGAAAAGAAAAAACCCAGGAAGAGTTTTTTCACATCTTTAATCATTTATACGAAAAAAATAAACAAATAATTTTATCTTCAGACCGTCCTCCGAAAGCAATCCCGACTTTAACTGAAAGATTGCGTTCCAGGTTTGAAGGAGGAATGATGGCTGATATTTCCAGCCCTGATTTTGAAACCAGAATAGCTATTTTAAAAAGTAAATCACAAGAAAGAAAGGTTAATTTTCCGGACGATGTTTTGGAATATATTGCGTCTAATGTTAAGAAAAATATCAGGGAATTAGAAGGCGCTTTAAATTGCTTATCGGTTTATCAAAAACTGCACAATCTCACCATTGATATTAAAATTGCCAAATCTTTGCTTAAAAATTTAATTCTTTCGCCAATGAAAGTAGTTACGCCAAAGAAAATAATCCAAATTGTTTCTGATTTTTATGATTTAAAAGAAAAGGAAATGCTGTCTTTTTCCAGAAAAAAAGAAATTGTTAAACCGCGCCAAATAGTAATGTATTTAATAAGAGAGGATTTAAAATGTTCTTTCCCTTTTATTGCCAGAAAATTAGGAGGGAAAGACCATACTACCGCGATTTATTCGCATGGAAAAGTTTTAAGAGAATTAAAAACAAATGAAAATCTTACCAATGAAATTGACTTAATAAGACAACGAATATTCAGTGGATAAAAGGGGTATTTCCAAAGGATAAAAAATGGGTTTGTATTTTTCATAAAGATTTCCACAACTTTTTTGTATCGTTATCCACTAAATATTCAAATTAAAAAATATCTTTTTAAGAGTAAATTTCCAAATAAATTATTTCCTTAACAATAATAACAATTAATAAATAATCGTTGTTAATTATTATAAAAAAATAATTAAAAATTAAAATATTATATTAGTTATATTAATTATTGTTAAAAAATATGAAATTAATAATATTACAAGAAAAATTAAAACAAGGAATAAAAACAGTTGAAAAAATTTCGGCAAAATCCCTTTCTTTGCCAATTTTAAATAATATCTTAATTAAGACGAAAAAAAATTTCCTGAATTTAGTCAGCACAAATCTGGAAATTGGAATTAATTGGTGGTCTTTAGCAGAAACTGAAAAAGAAGGAGAAATTGTTATTCCTACTCAAATTTTTTCAAATTTCATAAATCTTCTTCCTAATAAAAAAGTTTTTTTAGAAAAAAAGGATTTAAGCTTAGATGTTAAATGCGAAAATTATAAAACTGTTTTAAAGGGATTTAAGGCGGAAGAATTTCCCATTATTCCTCAAATTACCGAAGGAGAATTTATATTAGTTAACAGCCAATTATTTTGCCAAAACTTAAATCAAGTGGTAAATATTCCTATTTCCTCAACCACAAAGCCGGAAATATCAGGTATTTATTTTGAATTTCAAAAGGATTTAATTAAAATGGTTGCAACAGACAGTTTTCGGCTGGGAGAAAAAACTTTTGAACTAAAAACACCAAGCGCTTTATCTAAAACATATTCTTTAATTCTTCCACAGAGAACAGCTAAAGAAATTATTAATATATTCGGTGAAAGACAAGGAACTCTTAAAATTTATTTTTCCTCAAACCAGGTTTTATTTGAATTGCCAATGATTGAAACAAACCATCCTGAAATTCAGCTTATTTCACGGCTGATTGATGGCGAATATCCGAATTATGAAGCAATTATTCCCAAGAAATACGAGACGCAAGTAATTTTCCAAAAAGAGGAGCTCATCAATCAAATTAAATCCGCTTCTCTTTTTAGCGGAAAAATTAACGAGATTAAATTAAAGGTAGATTCTAAAAATAAAAAAGTAGAGATTTTTGGGCAATCTCCTGATTTGGGAGAATATTGCGGCAGCTTAACCGGAAATATAAAAGGAAAAGACGTTGAAGTTTCTTTTAACCATAGGTTTTTTCTTGACGGCCTTTTAAATATAAAAAGCCCGGAAGTTATTTTTGAGATAAACAATAAAGAAGAACCGGGGGTCTTAAAACCCATAGGAGACGCAAACTACATCTATGTAGTAATGCCCATCAAGGCAACTTAATTAACGCCTCTTCCATAAAGTTATGAAAGATAGGACCGGCCAAAACAACGCCCGGTTCTTTTGACATTGAAGCGTTATTGTTGTTGCCCACCCAGACTCCTGTCACAATTGAAGAACTATAACCAATAGTCCAGGCGTCTTGGTAATTTTGAGTTGTTCCGGTTTTAGCGGACACGGAATAATTCTTAAAATATAAAGCTGAATTTAATCCAAACATTGGAGAACGAGCTTTATTATCAGATAAAATATCACTGATTATTTTACAAACATCGTTTGATATTACTTTTTTAGGGGTTTTTTGGTTTTCATAAATAATATTTCCTTGAAAATCTTCAATTTTTAAAATAGATATAGGAGGAATTTTAAAACCATTTGAGGCAAAAACCCCGTAAGCCGAAGTTATGTCTATCAATTTTACTTCCCAGCCGCCCAATACAATTGAAGGGCCATAAGGCGGTTTCAGAGTTGAAATGCCTAAATCCTGGGCCGTCTTAACCGACTTTTCTAAACCTATATTCATATCTCCTGAACCGGCGTAATCGCGTAGAGTTTTAACAGCCGGGATATTTATGGATTGAGCCAAAGCGTCTCTTAAAGTTATTTCTCCGCGGAATTTTTCGTCATAATTTTGAGGAATATATTCTTCTTCTCCCCAAATTCCAAAATTAGTTTCTTCGTCAATTACAAGTGTTTCAGCGTCATAGCCATTTTTAAAAGCTGTGGCGTAGACAAAGGGTTTGAAAGCGGAACCCGGCTGCCTTCCGGGGCTTTCTTGCGTGCCGAGCACCACGTTAAATTGAGGGTCAAACAAACAAGTTTTTCCTGAAATACATCCTTCTGGAAAAGCTCGGGCGTAGTAATCTCCGGTTCCTACTGTCATTGCTAAAATTTCTCCGGTGTTCGGCTCTATTGCTATTAAACCGGCATTATGAGCGTTAAAATTTTTGTTTCTTTCAATTCCTGTTTTTACCGTTTGTTCCGCTATTTCTTGCAGTTCATAATTCAAAGAAGTATAAACTTTTATTCCTTTTTCTTTCAAAAAGTCCTGTTCATATTTTTTTTCTAATTGAGATTTCACCCAGAGGGTGAAAAAAGGAGCTTTCATTACAACCAGTTTTTCGGCAAATTTTACTTCTTCTTTTTTCGCTTCTTCGGACTCTTGTTTGGTTAGATATTTATACTTAGACATTCTGTTTAAAATATAATCTTTTCTATTAATCAAATCATCTTTATTTTCTCCATAAGGCGACAAACGGTAAGGGGCGCGGATTAAAGCAGCCAAAAAAGCGGATTCCGCAAACGAAATATCAGAAACAGACTTTTTAAAATATGTCTGGCTGGCTGATTCTACTCCGTAAGTGTTTTGTCCAAACGGCACTTGATTTAAATACCATTCCAATATCTGGTCTTTAGAATAACGGCGGTTTAATTCTAAAGCCAAAACAATTTCCCTGATTTTCCTTTCAGCTGTTCTTTCGGCTGACAAAAAGGTTGACCTGATTAATTGCTGGGGAATAGTAGAGCCGCCGTAAGCAGGCGCCATAATTCTAAAATTAATCAAGACAGACCTGACAATTGCTTTAATATCAATTCCAAAATGGCTGTAAAAATTTTGGTCTTCAGTCACGATTACCGCTTGCTGAAGATGTATTGGTATTTTTTCCAATGGAACTATTGTTCTTTTTTCTTCGCCATAAATTTCATATAAAAGAATATCGCCTGTTCTGTCATAAATTTTAGTGGATTGGATAAATTGTCTTTCAGTAAATTTTTCCGGTCTGGGAAAGTCTTTGGCAAAGTAAATAAAAATAAACAAAGAACAGAAAATAAAGAGCAGGAAACAAGAAACCAAAAACTTAAAAACAAAAAAGAGTTTTCTTTTTTTCTTGTTTTCTTGATAAATTTTCCGATGAAAGCTTCTTTTACTCATTTTTTAACTTTAATGAATTTGTTTCAATTTGGCAAATTTTGATGTTTTTGATACTATAAGATTAATGAAGATAAATACTAATCCCAAAAAAATTAAAGAGGTTTTAACGCGTGGAGTGGAAGAAGTGATTGTTAAAAAAGATTTGGAAAAGAAACTGCTT
>JAGMAB010000014.1 GCA_023131055.1 Candidatus Parcubacteria bacterium
TGCTGTTTCCCAACATTCCATTGCGTCACGGGGCGATAATACCCGATTACACGAGAATAAACCTCGCAGGGCTGTTTGATTGTGCATTTAGGACACTCAAAATGCTCGCCGTTTAGATAGCCGTGAACAGGGCAAATTGAAAAAGTCGGGGTTAAAGTAATATAAGGAAGATGAAATTTCTCAAAAACTTTTTTAATCAGATTTTTCGCGGTTTGAATCTCGGAAATTTTCTCGCCTAAAAAGATGTGATGGACGGTACCGCCTGAATAGCGGCATTGCAACTCATCTTGAAGATTCAACGCCTCAAAAACATCAGTAGTGTAATTAACCGGCAACTGGCTTGAATTTGTATAATATGGTTCTTTTTTAGTTCCGGCAGTAATAATATCCGGATATTTTTCTCTGTCTTTTTGAGCCAAACGATAAGCAGTTGACTCTGCCGGACTAGCTTCTAAATTGTAAATATTTTCAGTTTCTTCTTGATACTTAACTAATTTTTCTCTCATAAAATCCATAACTTCCAAAGCAAATTTTCTGCCTCGCCGCGAGGTAATATTTTCTCCAAGAAAATTTAAAATTGCTTCGTTCATCCCAACCAAGCCAATTGTTGAAAAGTGATTGGCAAAATAACAATCCCTCATTTTTTTTACTCCTTGAAGATAAAATCGCGAATAAGGATATAAACCTTTTTCAATAAAGTTTTCTATGGTTTTTCTCTTAATTTCCAAGCTTTCTTTAGCTAAATCCATTATTTTTCCGAGCCGTTCTAAAAACTCTTTTTTGGTCTTAGATAAATAACCAATTCTTGAAAGATTTATTGTTACTACGCCAATACTGCCGGTGAGCGAACCGCTGCCAAATAATCCTCCGCCGCCCCGGTTGGAAAGTTCTTTCAAGTTTAAACGAAGTCGACAACACATTGAACGCACATCAGACGGTTCCATTTCAGAATTGATATAATTTGCAAAATAATTGGTTCCGTATTTTGCCGATGCCTCAAAAATCCCGTCAAAAGCCGACTCATCCCATGGAAAATCCTTAGTAATATTTATAGTTGGAATAGGAAAATGAAAAGGTCTGTGCGATTTATCTCCTTCAAGCATTATTTCATATAATGCCTTGTCAAATATCTTCATCTCTTCTTCAAATTCGCCATAAGTTTCTTTCTGGGGCTTGCCGCCGATAATTATTGGCTGCTTGGCAAAAGCCGGAGATGGCTTAAGGTCTAAAGTGATGTTAGAAAAAGGACATTGAAAGCCGACCCGGGTAGGCACGGCCATATTGTATAAAAATTCCTGAAGCGACTGTTTTACCTGCTGATAGTTTAAATTGTCGTAGCGAATAAAAGGAGCAAGCAAAGTATCAAAATTGGAAAACGCGACAGCTCCCGCGCACTCGCCTTGAAGTGTATAAAGAAAATTTACAATCTGACCTAAACAGGAGTGAAAATGTTTCGCGGGTTTTGATTCTACTTTTTCTGAAACTCCGCTAAAACCTTTTAATAAAAAGTCATATAAATCCCAGCCCATGCAATAACAGCTTAAAGTATCCAAATTATGAATATGCATATCTCCGCTCTCGTTTGCTTCCCTGATTTCTTTTGGATAAACTTTATTCAGCCAATATTTTTTGACAATATAAGAAACGCCGTAATGATTTAATCCCTGCAAGGAAAAAGCCATATTAGCGTTTTCCTGAACTTCCCAATCCAATTTTTCCAAATACTGGTCAATCCTGTCAACTGCTTCTTCGCTTACCTTTACTACTTCTCTGATTTTCCTTCTCTGCTCCCGATATAAAATATACGACTTTGCGGTGTCAACTAAATTTTCTAAAATTAAAACCTCTTCAATAATATCCTGAATTTGCTCTACTGCGGGAATTTCATCTTTCTTAAATCTGCGGCTCAAGAGCTGAATTACTTTTTCAGAAAGTTTTTTTGTCATTTCACCGTCGCCCTGGTCAGTGGCGGTAACGGCTTTGAAAATCGCCTTGCTAATTCTTTCCTGGTCAAAATCAATGATATTCCCATCTCTTTTTTTAACTTTTGTAATTTTGTTTTCCATAAATTACTCCATTGTATCCTAATAAAAAACAGGGGTCAAATTTTGATAATCCCTGTTAAAAATCAAAGTTATCCACAGGGCTAAAAACCAGTGGCAATGACCGTTACTTTTATTTCTCCTTGTTTTAATTTCTCATCCTAAAATTCAAACTTAAAACTGTTAATCATTTCTTCGTCGTAACATTGATAAAATTCTGTATCAAGATAGTTAAAAAAATTACAGTCCTGGCCAAGATTCACAGCCATAAGTTTATTTTTTTCGGGAGCATATAAAATTTTATATATATAATTCACGGGGCAGTCGGTAGTGCCTAAGTCTTCCCATTCATCCCAACCTCCTATCGTAATATCATAAACTCCGTCTTGTCCCCAGGATTTTTTATCTCTTGCAAAACACCCCGAACCATAATTTTCCTTTATAAATTTATCTAATTCGTCTTCGTTTTTAACGTTTTCTATTTGAAGTGCCCAGTTCAAAAAAGGACGAAAAGTTCCCTCCATTAGAAAAAATTCTCTGTTTTCGTTTTTTTCTCTAAGTGATTCTAATGAATAAGTGATTTTTTCGCATGGTCCTGTGCGTTTGCCTGATTTGTCGTTCCGTTCGGCTTCATAATAATATTCCTGCGAAATATAAACTATGCCGTTTTCATTGTCCTCAAAGGCCTTTATAAGCACCTGAATTGTTTTTCTGGGGGAACATCTATAACCGCCATATACATTGTCAGGAAACTCTATTGAAAAACCTAAATTATGGTTAACATATTTATTCCAGGTTACCTCTGGAAGAATATTTTCTACTGCTTCGTTTCCTTCTGCCGGAGCAGGAGCAATCTCTCTTTTAGTCAAATAATAACCCAAAACCACTCCATTAATAATAAAAACCAAAATCAATACAATTAAAATGTATTTCCAGTCGGTCATTGCTAAATTTTTGAGTTTATTCAACAAACCCAAAGGATTGTCCATAATTCTATTTTCTTTATAATCTTTTTATAAAGGTTAGTCAAATAGTCATTTGCATCAAAACAAGATAAAAAAAGAGGGACTTTCATTAAGAAAGTCCCTTTCTTGAATACTTTTCAATCTTCCTCGTTTTTTTTGTGGTAATTCTACAGTTCTTTGGGCGTTCCTTACTTTAAGGAATCTCTACAACATAATAATTGTCCGCATCGGTCACTCCGCTTCCTGTTCGATATATATTATGTTTGCCAAATACTCCCATGCCATTTACTTGATACCAATTCTGGTCCCAAACCTCAAATCCAATTATGCTCCCGCCACCGTTTCTAATATATGCTTTTAGAATGGCAGAATGGCCGCTGTAAGTTCCTCCGGAACCAAAAAATGTAGCTATCACTGTTCCTGATGGAACGCCGCCATTTACAATTCGTCTTCCTTTGTCCCAGTTCCATGTTCCAGTATTGTCATTACTAAGCGCCTTGCACGAACTAACGCATTCGCCCCAATAATTGCCGTAATTATCTGCATGTTGGATATAACCGTACCAATTTCTTTCATAGGTCGCATCAAGACCGTATCCATACCACACCCAAAGTAATTTTCCGTTGCTATATTCTCCTTCCTGAATCCACAAAAGGCTCCACCAGTTATCGTCTGTAATCTGTAATTCTGTGCTCGCTTGAACTGGCATAATCGCAACGCTTGCCATTACTATCAGCATCACTGCTACTATCAATCCCGAAACTGCTACTTTTCTGTTATTCATTTTTGATTTTCCTCCTTTCCATTCAACGACTACCCGAGGATTTTACTAACCCTTATTCTCGAATAACCTGATTTATCTACCAAACTTTTGATAAACAAATTAGGTTATCAGAGATTCATTCAATTCATATTTTATTGTAAAAGTTCTATCCTCAACTTACCGAACTCTAAAAGGTTTGTCAAAAGAAGTTATCCACACCCCCTAAAAACCAGTGGCAATGACTGTTACTTTTATTTCTCCTTGTTTCAATTTTTCATCCTGAACAGCTCCGAAAATCACTTTTGCTTCCGGATTGACCTCTTGAGTAATAACTTTTGCCACTTCATTAATCTCGGAAAGAGAAATATCCTTGCTTCCTGAAACATTAAATAAAACGCCTGAAGCTCCTTTCGGAGAAAGGTCAAGCAAAGGAGAATTAATAGCTGACAAAGCCGCTCTCTCGGCTCTTTTTTCGCCCTGGGCTTTGCCGGTTCCAAATAAAGCCGTGCCTGAATTTTTCATAATGGCTTTTACATCCGCAAAATCAACATTGATAATGCCGGGAAGTAAAATTAAATCAGAAATCCCCTGAACCGCCTGTCTTAAAACATCATCGCAAATCCAAAAAGCGTTTAAAAGAGAAACATCAGAGCCTAAAATTGAAAGAAGCTTGTCATTGGAAATAGTAATTAAAGTATCAACTTTTTCTTTTAATTTTTTAAGACCTGCTTCCGCGACTCTTTGGCGGAAAACTCCCTCAAAAGAAAATGGCTTGGTAACTATTGCCAATGTGAGAGCGCCTTGTTCTTTGGCAATGTCAGCAACAACCGGACCGGCTCCGGTACCGGTGCCGCCGCCGCTGCCATAGGTAATAAAAACCATTTCCGCGCCTTTCAAAATTTCTTTAATTTCCTGCTTGTTTTCCAAAGCCGCTTTATTGCCAATTTCCGGGTTCATTCCCGCGCCCAAACCCTGGGTTATTTTCTCTCCGATGCGAACCCGCAAATCCGCATTTGCTCTTTTAAGGTCTTGCGCGTCAGTATTAATAACAATCATATCTACTCCTTTAATCTGGCATTTTTTCATTCTGGAAACAGCGTTGCAGCCAGAACCGCCAATGCCAACTACTTTTATTTTTGTTGTTGTTTTCATGGTACAAAAACTTTGAGTATTTTTTTAATTTTCGCAAAAAGTCCTTTTATAAAATCAGCCAAACCGCTACCTCTAAAACCGCTATCTTTGTCTTCTATATCATCTCCGCCCAAGACCAAACCGCAAACCGTTGCTAAACTAGGGTCTTTTTCAAGTTCAAGAAAACCCTGAGGTTTGCCAATGCGACAAGGCAGAGACAATTCTTTTTTTGCCAAGTCAATTATTTTAGGCAGTTTTGAACCGCCGCCGGTTAAAACAATACCTGCCGGCAAAAGCTTTTCTTTCCCAATTTTTTTTAATTCTTTGTTAACCTCGCCAAAAATCTCGGAAACCCTTGGTTCAATAATATCCACTAATTGTTTTTGAGAAAAAATCAACGGTTCTGCTTCATTGACTTCAATTTTTTCTTTTTTCCCCTGTTTTTGCAAAATACAGGAGCCGTATTCTTTTTTTATTCTTTCAGCTATATCAATATCTGTTTTTAAACCAATCGCAATATCCTGAGTAATATTGGCAGAACCAATCGGCAGAACAGCCAGATGAATTAAATTTCCCTGGTCAAAAACAGCCAGACCGGAAGTGCCGGCGCCGATATCCAAAAGAGCGACTCCCAAGTCCTTTTGCCGCGGAGTTAAAACAGCCCTTGAGCTTGCCAATGGCGAAGCAATAATATCTGAAATTTGCAAATCAGTATTCAAAACCGTCTGTGTTAAATTTTTTAAATAAGGAGAAAAAGCGCCTAAAACCAAAACTTCCGCTTCTAACCGCACGCCTTCCATTCCCAAAGGCTGCTGCCTTATTCCTCCTTCTTTATCAATAATAAATTCTTTTGGAAAAACAGCGAAAATTTCTTTGTTCAAAGGCAGAGAAAAGGTTTGAGCCGCCTGCAAGACCCTGTTTATATCTTCCTCGGAAATTTTCCTGTCAGCCCTTGAAACTGAAACCAATCCATGGGAAGAGGTAGAAAATATATGGCTTCCGCCAATATTAACATAAACAGAATTGATTTTCTGTCCAATATCTTCCTGAATTTTATCTAAAACAGATTGTAAAGCATCAGAAACTTCTTCAACATCAATCACTACTCCTTTTTTCACACCGTTTATCGATTGCTGAAAGGAAAATAAAACATCAAGTTCCCCTTCTGAAGTTTTTTGGGCGACAAGAACTTTTATGGCGTTTGTTCCGATATCCAGACCGGTTATTGTATGGATTCTTGACATAATTTAAGATAATAGTTTTGTTTTTCTTCCATTTTTTTTGCTTGTTTTTCTGATTTTTCGTGGTCGTATCCTAAAAGATGTAAAATTCCGTGAATTAAAACTTGTGTTAATTCTTTTTCAAAAGAAAAGCCGTCTTTTTTAGCGTTTTTTTTAATTTCCCTAAGGCAAATAATTATTTCTCCCAAACCGTTATCTGGAAAAGACAACACATCTGTTGCGCGATTTTTTTTGCGGTATTTTTTATTTATTTCTCTCATCCTTCCCTGCCCGACCAAAGCAATTGACAAATTTTTCTCTTTTGTTTTTTCTCCTTGTAAAACTTTTTCGCAAACCATTTTTAATAATTCTTTATCAATCGCATTAGTGGTTAAATTATTAATCTCAATCATTTAAATATTTTTGTAAAATTTCAGCTTCTTGTTTTTCTTTTTTTGCCAAATCCTGTCTTTTGCCTTTTTCAAAAATAGAAATTGCGTCTTTTCTTTTTTTGATTTCCTTAGAAATAATGCTTGTCATTTCTTGGTCGGTAAGCTGTCCTTGTTCTGTTATTCCCTGCTCGCTTAAATTGCCCTGCTTTCTCAACTCGGTCTTTTTTACAAGTTCTTTATTATAGAAAACCGCAATAATAAGCCGCAAAACAGAAACCAAAAATTCATCTTTTTTCTTCAAAGCGTCTTTTAAATCTTCTTTAATTTTTTGTTGTAAATTCATTACCTGTTGCTTTGGCCTAATTTTTTTAATTTCTCGTATTCTTTTTTTAATTCTTCTTTTCTTAACGCGGTTCTTTTTTTCATTTGCTTTGATTTGTCTTTTTTCCTGAATCTTACCGCTCTTGCCCGAAGCAAAATCCCGCTTCGCTGAATGCTTCTGGAAAAGCGACGAATTAAACTCTGGCTGGTTTCCCTATTTTCTTTTTTAACTTCTAAAACCATAATTGATTAGTGATTATTTTTTAAGCTTTCTTTTAATTTCATTTACGACTTTGTCTAATTTTATTGTTTCTTGTCTTCCGGTTTTCATATTCCTGATAATTATTGTTCCGTCTAACGCTTCTTTCTGGCCCAAAATCAAAGCGTATTTTGCTCTAACCCTATCCGCTCTGCTTAATTGCGTTTTTAACGAATCCCTGCCAAATGACTCTGCGGCTTGAATTCTCGCTTTTCTGAAATCTTCCAAAAGTTTCAAAGATTTTCTTTTAGCCAAAGGACCAAGCTGGGCTAAAAAAATCATTGGCTGTTTGTCTTTTTTAATCTGAATTTTTTTGTTTTTCATTGCTTGTATTATTCTTTCTACTCCTCCGCTTCCGCCCACGGCCGGCGTGTCTTTTCCCCCTAAAAGTTTCACTAAAGTATTATATCTTCCTCCGGCCGCCAAAGTTCCTAGAGCCCTTCCTTCAGGAGAATCCTCAACTATCTCAAAAACGGTCTTAGTATAATAATCCAATCCCCTCACTAAATAAGGATTAAGGCGATAAGGCAATTCAATTTCATCTAAAAATTCCAAAACCTCTTTGAAATGTTTATGGCATTCTTCGCAAAGATGGTCAATTATTTGAGGCGCCTGACTTACTATTCTTTTACATTTTTCTTCTTTACAATCTAAAATCCTTAAAGGATTTTCCCTAAGCCGTTTTTTGCAATTAGCGCAAAGAAACTGCTCTCTATTTCTAAGATAGCTTGCCAAAAGCTTCTTGTAATAAGGACGGCACTGGCTGTCGCCGATGCTGTTTATTTCTATTAATAAGTTTTTTAAGTTCAGCTCCTTTAATATATTATAAGAAATCTGGATTACTTGCGCGTCAATCACCGGATTTTCTTCTCCAAAAACCTCAAAACCAAACTGCCAGAATTCACGATAACGGCATAACTGAGGTTTTTCATACCGGAAAAAGGGTCCGAAATGCCAAAGTTTTATTGGATGTGGAAGATTAGCCATTCCCTGTTCAATGTAAGCTCTCACTATTGGCGCTGTTCCTTCGGGCCGCAAAGTTAGATAATCTCCTCCTTTAGTTCTGAAACTATACATTTCCTTTCCTACAATATCAGTAGCCATTCCCACGCCTTTTGAAAAAAGTTCTGTTTGTTCAAGAATTGGGGTTTCAATTTTCTGAAATCCATAAAAACTCACAACATCTTCCACAACATTATAAATTCTTTGAAAGTATTTTTGGTCTTCCGGTAAAATGTCGCGCATTCCGGTAGGCCTCTGAAATTTTGGCTTTTTACTCATAGCTTGGCGCTGTAAATTTAGCAAAAGCTGCAAATGGCCAGGCGCGAACAAACACCCTGCCAATAATATTTTCGCCGGGCAACACGCCCCACTTCCGCGAATCAGAAGAAGCAGAGCGATTATCGCCTAAAACAAAATATTCATTTTCTTTCAAAGAAATCCTCACATTCCCCTGTGTTTTAACAAAAGAACCAAGGTATTCCGACTCGTCTAAAACTTGCGCCTGCCCTTGGTTAAAAATCATTACCTTGCCATTTTCAATGTCCACTGTTTCTCCGGGAAGCCCGACAATTCTTTTAATATATCTTTGAGAGGGATTTTGAGGACACTTAAAAACCAATACTTCTCCCCTATTGGGCTCTATAAAGCGGTAGGAAATTTCATCAATGAGCAAATAATCGCCATTTTCAAAATTTGGATGCATTGACTGACCCATAACAAAAAACGGCTGAAACAAAAAATAACGAATTGGCACGACTATTACCAAAGCAATCAGGGCAATTTTTATGGTTTCCCAAATAAATAAAAGTATTCCTCTCATAATAATATTATTATACTATTTTTTCTTTTAAAAGCAAGTATGATAAAGTAAAATAATGATTTTAATTATAGGTCTGGGTAATCCCGGAGAAAAATATAAAAAAACTCGGCATAATGTCGGATTTATGGTTCTTGATAAATTACAAGAAACCCAAGGATTTTCAGATTGGAAATTAAAGAAGAAATTTCAAGCAGAAATTTCAGAGGGAATTATAGATAGTCAAAAAATTCTTCTTGCCAAGCCGCAGACCTTTATGAATAATTCCGGCAAAGCAGTAAAGGCAATTATCAATTTTCTCCAACTGAATACAGGAGAAAATTTATTAATTATTCACGATGATTTGGATTTGGAATTAGGCAAGATAAAAATTGTAAAAAATCGCGGACACGCAGGTCACAAAGGCGTGGAATCAATAATTAACGAAATTAAAACCAAAAACTTTATCCGCTTCCGTGTCGGCATAAAACAAAAACACCCCTACAGACCAGTCCGTAGGTGCGAAGATTTTGTCTTGGAAAAATTTAATAAAAAAGAGGAAAAAATTATCAAACAAGTAATTGACAAAACCTGTAAGGCGATTGATGTAACAATAAAAAACGGAACAGAAAAAGCAATGAATAAGTTTAATGAATTCAGAAATTAAAACTATTTCAATTAAGGATAAAAATTATCCGAAACTTCTTAAAGAAATTAGAGGCGCGCCAGAAATTCTTTATTACAGAGGAAAACTGAACTCGGATGAACCTTGTTTTGCTATTGTTGGAACTCGCCTCTGTTCTGCTTACGGAAAACAAATAGCTTGGGAAATTGCTCAGGACTTGGCTGAAGCCGGCTTAACTATTGTCTCGGGATTTGCGTCTGGTATTGACACGATTTGCCATCAAGCAGTTGTGGAAAAAGGAAAAAGAACAATTGCTGTTCTTGGAACCGGCTTAGATGAAAAAAGCATTTATCCACAATCAAACTTAAAATTAGCTCAAAAAATTCTGGAAACAAACGGCTGTCTGGTTTCCGAATATCCGCCCGGAACATCAGGCGCTCTATTTACTTTTCCTCAAAGAAACCGAATAATTTCCGGATTATCCGCAGGGGTTTTAGTTATTGAAGCAAAACAAAAATCCGGAGCTTTAATCACGGCAAATTGGGCAAAACAGCAAAAAAGAAAAATTTTCGCCGTGCCCGGACAAATCCATTCATTAAATTCCAAAGGCTGCCATTACCTAATCAAACAAGGCGCAAAATTAACAGAAAACGCGCAAGATATCTTAAAAGAATTAGAACTTAATCAAGGTCTGTTGAAATTAGGTTTGGTGAAGCCAGACTTCACCGAACTAAAGGGTGATAATAAAGAAGAAAACTTGATTTTAGACGCCTTAAAACAAGAACCTTTGAATGTTGATAAAATTATTGAGAAAACAAAACTTTCCGCTTCTGTAATAGCCGGCGCGCTTGCTATTTTAGAAATAAAAGATAAGATAAGAAACTTAGGAGAAAATATTTATGCAATTAGTCGTGGTTGAAAGCCCAAGCAAGGGTAATACAATTCAGAAATTTTTAGGGCCTAAATATAAGGTTCTATCTTCTTATGGACATATTCGGGATTTGCCGAAAGGTGAATTGGGAGTAGATATTGAAAATAATTTCAAACCAAAATATGTTATTCCTTTGAAAGCCAGAAAAAATGTAAATATCCTGAAAAAAGAAGCGGAAAAAGCGGAATTATTAATTTTAGCCACTGATGAAGATAGAGAAGGAGAAGCAATTGCCTTTCATTTAGACAAAATTTTGAACATAGATGGAAAAAAACCATGCCAAAGAATTGTTTTTCACGAAATAACAAAACAAGCGATTGAAAACGCAATAAAAAATCCTCGCGACATTAACAAGGACTTAGTTGACGCTCAGCAGGCGCGGAGAGTTTTAGACCGTTTGGTCGGTTATAAACTATCGCCTTTTTTGTGGAAAAAAGTAGTTAGAAAATTATCTGCAGGAAGAGTTCAGTCAGTAGCAGTGCGACTAATTTGCGAAAGGGAAAAAGAAATTGAAAATTTTATTCCGCAGGAATATTGGTCTGTTGAAGCCAAGCTTCAACAGACAAAATCTCAGAAAGAATTTGAAGCGCTGTTGGTGAAAAAAAATGAAAAAATTATTCCGAAATTAGGAATTAAAACAAAAAAAGAAACAGATGAAATTGTTAAAGATTTAAAGAACGCAGAATACAAAGTAATAAATGTTGCGAAAAAAGAAATAAAAAGAAATCCTTTGCCGCCTTTTACAACCAGCACTTTACAGCAAGAAGCGTCAAAAAGGTTTCGTTTTCCCGTTAAATTTACAATGAGAATTGCCCAGCAGCTTTATGAAACCGGGTTAATCACTTATCACAGAACCGATTCTTTGAATCTTTCAGATTTATCTTTATTTGCCGCCAAAAAATTTATTATTGAACAATATGGAGAAAAATACTGGGCCGGGTTTTTGAAAAAATACAAAACAAAATCAAAAGGCGCGCAAGAAGCGCATGAAGCTATTAGACCGAGTTATCCTGACAAAAAACCAAAAAAATTAGACGATGTTCAATCCAAACTCTATAATTTAATCTGGCAAAGATTTATTGCGTCGCAAATGAATCAAGCTGTTTTTGACGCTACAACTATTGATATTTCAGCAGAGAATTATGTTTTCCGGGCTACTGGTCAAATTTTGAAATTTGACGGCTTCTTAAAAGTTTATCCTATAAAGTATGAAGAAAATGAATTGCCTGTTTTGGAAAATAATGAAATTTTAGAATTTAAAAAACTCATTCCATCACAGCACTTTACCCAACCATTACCAAGATACAGCGAGGCGCTTTTAATCAAAACATTGGAAGAAAATGGAATTGGACGGCCGTCAACATACGCGCCAACAATCTCTACTATTCAAGAAAGAAACTATGTCCAAAAAAATGAAAATAAAAAATTTGAACCGACAGAAATAGGCATTATTGTTGATGATTTATTGGTTGAACATTTTCCTAAAATTGTTTCTCTTGAATTTACCGCTGAAATGGAAGAAAATCTGGACAAAATCGCTTGTGGTAAAAAAGATTGGGCTTTAATAATTAAAGAATTTTATGAACCTTTTGAAAAAAACTTAAAGCAAAAATATGAAGAGGTTGAAAAAAAAGACATTAATGAAAAACCAACCGGAAAAACTTGCGCAAAATGCGGCGCAGAAATGATTATTAAATTAGGCAGGTTCGGCAAATTCTACGCTTGTTCCGGCTTTCCAAAATGCAAATACACGGAGTCGCTAAAAGAAAACACATTGGATATTAAATGCCCCAAATGTAAAAAAGGCGATATCGTTGAAAAACGAACTAAAAAAAGAAAAATATTTTATGGCTGTTCAAACTGGCCAAAATGCGATTTTGCTTTATGGGACAAACCAATTAATGAAAAATGTGAAAAATGCGGCTCGCTTTTGGTTGAAACAAAAAAAGGCGTAAAATGTTCAAACAAGGAATGTGATTTTAAGATTGAAAAATGAACGAAAATTTGCTAAACTGAAAAAAGAGCCGCGGTGGCGGAATTGGTTTACGCGTGCGATTCAAAATCGCATAGGAGAAATCCTGTGTGGGTTCGAGTCCCACCCGCGGCACTAAAAATCTTACTTGAATTTGAATTTGGGTAATTTTCCTAAAAACATAAAGCCCAATGAAAGAACAGCCGCTATTAAAAAAGCAATATTGACATAAGGAAAAATTAAGAAAATTCCTGCCAAGCCTGCCAAGAAAAAGAACTTGGAAATATTAATAACTATTTCATAGTAAATTATGAATTCATCGGCTTCATGTCCTCGCTGAGCTGTTTTTTCGTAAAAAATTGTCTGAAAAGGAATTCCTGATGAAGTTCTGCAAATTCTATAAAGAGTATGCGCCAAAAAAGCGTCAAAAGAAGTAGTAACAAAATATTTAATTATCCAGGCAATTGATGTCCAGACAGCCCCGATATTCAAAACCCAATTTCTTTCTTTTGTGTCAGAAATTTTTCCCATATACAAAGTAAAAATCAAAGAAGCTACCAAAGCGAAAGAAGTAATGCCGCCCATAGCCGCGTAACTAATAGCCAAAATAAACATAAATAATGGCCAGAGATAACAGTTAATCGCGCCTTCCAAAGCGCTGCTGATAAAAGCCAAAGAAGTTTGGCGATTTTCTTTTTTGAAAACCCTTTGCCATGCTTCTATAAAAGAATCAGTATAAATTACTCGTTTTTTCTTGGAAAGAAAAAGAGGAATTGCTGAAGCAAAAAGCACTATTAAAACAGTTGTAAATAAACCAGGATAACCAAACATAGTTAAAATCCAACCGCCCAAAATCGGACTGATAATTATTGGAATTGAACCGGCTATGCTTAATTTTCCCACTTGCCTGCCCCTATGTTCTTTTTTGGAAAAAAGCGCGAAATCAATATGAAAAGCCGGCCAAAAAAGAATCATGCCAACGGCTTTTAAGATTATAGCCAAAGCCGTTAATAAGAAAAATTGATTGAAAAAAAACAAGCAGAGATAATAACTGAAAAAGAAAAAATGACTGATGAGCATAGATTTCCTCAATCCTGTTTTAGCCATTATTCTTGCCCCAAACACAACCAGCAATCCATAAAGTCCAAAAACCGCGGCAAAAAATAAAACCGTGAGAGAAAGAGATTTTCCAAAATAAAGATAAAGATAAATGGGTTCAAAAATCAAAATCATCCCTAAAGCCAGATTGCGAATAGCAATACTTGTAAAAAACTGGCTGGCTTCTGTTTTTAGCAAATGACGAAAAAAATGAATTGGAAAAAAATGAAAAAACATAGATTTTATTAGATTTTTAGATTTGCCTC
>JAGMAB010000015.1 GCA_023131055.1 Candidatus Parcubacteria bacterium
GATATTTTACCGGAAGTGAAAGAAATTTTAGAGCAATTAAAATTGCTAAAAGAAATTGGTCAAATTAGCGCGGCTGGTTCAATTCGCAGAAAAAAAGAAACTATTGGCGATGTGGATATATTAGCGACAACAAAAAATCCAAAAAAGGTGATGGATTTTTTTGTTTCTTTGCCGGATGTTATAAAAATTTGGGCAAAAGGACCGACTAAATCATCAGTTCGTTTAAAACAGGGTTTTGATGTTGATTTGCGGCTTGTGGCTAAAAAAAGTTATGGTTCTGCGCTTCAGTATTTTACCGGTTCAAAAGAGCATAACATTGCTGCCAGAAGGATTGCCATAAAGAAAGGGTTAAAACTTAATGAATACGGTGTTTTCAAAAACAAAAAAATGATTGCGGGCTGGTCTGAATCCGGCGTCTACCGAGCCATTGGACTTTCTTGGATGTTACCAGAATTAAGAGAGAATCAAGGAGAAATTGAAGCGGCAATAACTGGGAGATTGCCAAAAATAGTGGAATTAAAAGATATTAAAGGAGACCTGCATTGCCATTCTAATTGGGATGGCGGGAAGAATTCAATTTTAGAAATGGCTGAGACAGCTCGCAGTATAGGGTATCAATATCTGGGAATTACCGACCACACTAAATTTTTAAGAATAGAACAGGGATTAAACGAAAAACAATTAGCCCAACAAAGAAAAGAAATTGATAAATTAAATGAAAAATTCAAAGAACAAAAGATAAACTTTAGAATTTTACAAGGAGCGGAAACTAATATCTTAAGCAATGGCTCTTTAGACATTAAAGACCAGGCGTTAAAAAAATTGGATTATGTTAATGCCGGAGTTCATTCCAGTTTTAAGCTCGGAAAAACAAAAATGACCGAGAGGATAATTAAAGCAATGAAAAATCCTTATGTTAAAATTTTAGTTCATCCCTTAGGAAGAATTTTGAAAAAAAGAGATGAATATCAGTGCGACTTTAATAAAATCTTAAGAGCGGCTCAACAATTTAAAGTTATTTTAGAAGTAAATTCTTTTCCTCGGAGATTAGATTTAGATGACAAAAATGTTCGGCTGGCAAAAAAAATGGGAATTAAAATTGCCATTAATTCAGACGCGCATAACAAAGACCAATTAAGATATATGAAATTCGGGGTTTACCAAGCACGGCGCGGCTGGGCTGAAAAAAAAGATGTCATTAATACTCAGCCATTAGAAAGATTATTAAAAATTTTTTTAAACTATGATATTTGAAAAAGCCGCTGGAGCAGTGATTTTTAGAAAAGAGAAAGACAAAATTTATTATCTTCTTTTGCATTATCCTTCTTCTGTTAAAGCGATGAAAGATTATTGGGGTTTTTGCAAAGGCCATATTGAAAAAGAAGAGCAAGAATTAAAAACAGCAAAGAGAGAAATTCAGGAAGAAACAGGCATTAAATCTATGAAATTTATTAAGGGTTTCAAAGAACAAATGAAATATTTTTTTAAATTTGAGAAAAAGAGCATTTTCAAAATAGTCAGTTTTTATCTGGTTGAAACAAAAACAAAAGAGATTTCAATCTCTTTTGAACATATTGGTTATAAATGGCTGTCATATAAAGAAGCGTTAAAACAATTAACTTTTGAAAATGCTAAACAACTTCTAAAAAAAGCCAATAGTTTTATTCAGAAAGATATGGTAAAATAAAAAAACAAAATAGTATATTAAAAAAATATATGGAGAGAAAAAGATGGGAGATAAAAGTTGTCCAATTTGTGGAAAAAGTGATGCAACAGAAAAAATAGGAGTGATTATAAATAGTAAAGGGGAATTTGTAATGTTAAAATGTCGACGTTGTAATCAGAATTTTTCTTCTCAAGAAGAAAAAAATCCTATAGATGATTATAGGGTTAATATATTACAAACCGTTTTAACAAATTTCTAAATTTCCCTTATTTTTTTTATTTAAGTTTTATTCTTTTATTTTTTCAACGATTTTTTCAAAAATTTTACCCTGTTCTTTAGCAAGAGTAGATAAAATTTTTCTGTCTAGTTCAATTTTATTTTTTTTGAGGCCGGCAATAAATTTACTGTAAGAGATTCCTAATTCGCGGCAAGCGGCGCTGATTTGAATTTGCCATAACTGCCTGAAATTCCTTTTCTTTATTTTTCTATCTTTGTAAGCGTAAGACCAGGCATGACGCAAAGCGTCTTTAGCGGCTTTATATTTTGATTTTCTTCCCCAACGAAAACCTTTGGCATACTTTAACACATGCTTTCTCCGTTTATGAGCGATTGTGCCTCGTTTAACTCTGACCATAGTTAGTGGATTAATTTTAAAATCTTTTTTGTTTCGTATTTTGAAACAGCAACCCATTTTCTGGACTTTCTAATTTTCTTTCCCGTTTTTTTCGCGCGGCAATGGTCTTGCCCAGCAGGCCTTCTCAAAATCTTTCCGGTTTTTGTAATTTTAAACCGTTTAGCAATTGATTTGCGCGTTTTCATTGTTTTTTTGTGATTATCATTGTTAATCCTCTTGCTTCTCTTTTCAATTCTCTTTCAAGTTTTATTGGAATTGATTTTTCCAAAATTTCAAGAAATTGATTAAATTTTGTTTTGGCAAATTCTGAAAGCCGTTTTTCTCTTCCTCTGAGCCGCATTTCTATTCTTACTTTGTTTCCTTTATTTAAGAACTTTTCTGCTTGGCGCGCTCTGGTTTCCATATCATGCAAAGAGATGTTAAATCCCAATCTTATGCCTTTTAGTTCTCCTATTTTTTTTACATTAACTTTTCTTTCTTTCTTTTGAAGCAGGTATTGATATTTTCCCGCTTCGGCTATTTTACAGACAGGCGGCTCTACTTTTTCAGTAATCTGAATTAAATCTAAATTACGCTCCCTGGCTGTTTGGAGCGCTTTTTCCAAAGCAACAATTCCTATCTGTTTTCCGTTTTCATCAATCAGCCGCACTTGAGCGGCTCTTATTCTATTGTTTATAAATAATCTTTTCAGGATAGTAATTTGCGCGGATAATTAGTATTGATGTGGAGGTGAAGGGTGTGAACCCTTGTCCAAAAATATTATCAAAATATTTCTACAGATTTAGTCCATTTTTATTTTCAAAATATTAGATACAAAACAGACAAAATTCTAATATTTCTAACCTCTTTTTTTCAATAATCGTTTGAGGTAAAACGATTATCTATCTCAAAAAATATGACACCTAATTTTACCTATTGAGAATCAGCAGATTAGATGGCTTTAAGCGTAAGCTAAAGCGGGTTGTTCAAATAAGTTAACACTTATTTTGTTTCTTGAAGTTTTGAGAGATTCAAGAATACTCTATCTGCGTATTTTAATAAAAATTTCTGTCGATTCTTGCACCCCCGTGTTGATTTAATACTCTTGTTTTCTTCGTTCAAAATCTCTCTTTTTTATTTTTTCTCTTTTGTCTATTTTTTTCTTGCCACGCGCTAATCCAAACAAAAGTTTTATTTTTCCTCTTTTAGTATAGACCTTTAATGGTATTAAAGTCAAGCCCTTTTGTTTTGTTTTTCCGATTAAAGATTTAATCTCTGTTTTTTTTAATAGAAGTTTTCTTGGGCGTTCTGGCTCGTAATCCTTAGGCGCGTTTTTTGGCTGATATGGCGGTATATTAGCTCCGATTAAAAACAATTCCTGATTTTTAAACATAACGAAACAGCCCTTTAGACCAATGTGTCCTGTTTTAATTGCTTTTACTTCTTGGCCAATCAAAACAATGCCCGCTTCAAGGGTTTCCAAAATCTCATAATCATAATACGCTTTTTTATTCTGCGCTAAGACATCCATCTCTTTTATTTTAACGGAAAATGAGTTAAAATGGAAATAAGATGCGGGAAGAATTAGTCAATTTAATAAAAAAAGCGATTCAAAACGCGCAAAAAGAGCCGCCAGAGGCGAGCCTCGCCAAAGGCGGGAAAAAATTGCCGAAATTTGAGTTAGAAGAGATTTTAGTTGAACATCCGGAAAACGAAAAATATGGCGATTATTCCACAAATGTAGCGATGCAGATAGCAAAGGTAATAAAAAAACCGGCAATGGAAATAGCAAGACTGATAAATTGGAAATTAGAAATTGAAAATTGGAAATTCCTCGACAAAGTCGAGGTAATAGAGCCCGGGTTTATTAATTTTTTTCTCGCAAAGAAGTTTTTTTTACAGGAATTAGGGCAAATTTTAAAACAAAAAGAAAAATACGGGGCGAGCAATATTGGAAAAGGCAAGACCATAATTATTGATTATTCTTCCCCCAATATTGCCAAGCGGTTTGGCATAGGACATCTGCGTTCAACTATTATCGGCCAGGCAATTTATAATCTCTATAAATTTCTGGGCTGGAAATGTATTGGCGATAATCATTTAGGCGACTGGGGCACTCAATTCGGAAAACTTATTTATCAAATAAAAAAGGAAAAGGTTTTGCTTAAAGATTTGACAATTGAAAAATTAGAAAAATTGTATGTTAAATTCCACAAACAAGCCGAAGAAAATTCAGAAATAGAGGCAAGAAATTGGTTCAAAAAATTAGAAAAACACGACAAAGAAGCAAAAAAAATCTGGCAATATTGCGTGGATATATCTTTGAAAGAATTTGATAAGATTTATAATCTTTTAGATATAAAAATTGATTATTGTTTGGGAGAAAGTTTTTATCAGAAAATGCTGAAAAGGGTTATTGACGAAGCAAAGAAGAAAAAAATTGCCGTTAAAAGTGAAGGGGCAATAATTATTAAATATCCAAAAAACAATATACCTCCTTCAATGCTTTTGAAATCTGACGGCGCCACGACTTATCTAACCAGGGACTTAGCCGCTATTCAATATCGCTTAAAAAAATACAAGCCAAATTTAATTATCTATGAAATCGGCGCCGACCAAATTCTTCACTTGAAGCAATTATTTTTAGCAACAGAATTATTGGGCTGGGCAAAAAAAGAAAAGTTTTTTCATATTGTTCATGGCCTTGTTAGATGGAAACACGGCAAGTTTTCTACCAGAAAAGGGGAGACCATTCATTTAGAACAAGTCTTGCAAGAGGCGATTAGCCGCGCTGGAAAGATTATTGAGAATACAGAAACCAACAGAGGTTTGTTAAAAAAAGAAAAAGAGAAAATTATCAAAATGGTTGGAATTGGCGCGGTAAAATATAATGATTTATCACAGCATCACAGCAAGGATATAATTTTTAGCTGGGATAAAATTTTAAATCTAAAAGGCAATTCCGGCCCTTATATTCAATATACAATTGTCCGCTGCCAAAGCGTTTTGAAAAAAAAGATTAGCACCGGAAGATTTCGCCTTGAAATTTATTTATTTGGGTTGGAAAAAGAGGAGGAAAGTATTTTGAGAACGATTTATAAATTTCCAGAGATTGTTCAGGAAGCGGCTGAAAATTTTTCGCCAAATTTAATTTGTAATTTTGCTTTTGATTTAGCCCAGAAATATAATCTTTTTTACAATCTGTATCCAATTATTCAAGCCGAGACATCTGAAAAAAAAGAATTCAGATTAGCGCTTACTTCTGCCACAGCGCAAGTTTTGAAAAACTGCCTCAGCATTTTAGGAATTTCAGCTCCTGAAAAAATGTAATTATGCAAAACAAATATTTCATTCTAAGGCACGGACAAACAATTCATCAAACCAGAAAAAAGGGTTTGGTTTACGGCTGGCCAGACGCTAAGCCGCCAATTGAATTAACAAAACTTGGCAGAAAACAAGTTAAAAAATCAGTCCAAGAATTGAAAAACAAAAATATTGATTTAATTTTCTGTTCAGATATTTTTAGAACGCGTCAGACATCTAAAATAGTTATGAAAGAATTAAATATGGAAGCGATAAAGTATGACAAAAGATTGCGGGATATTAACTGGGGAATTTTTCAGGAAAAATCTAAATTTTTGGCATGGAATTATTACGAAAATCCAAAAATGAGATTTAAAAAAGCGCCGCCAAAAGGCGAAAGCTGGAATGATTGCCAAAACAGAATGAAAGATTTTTTTAAGGAAATTGACAAGAAATACAAAGCAAAGAATATTCTAATTATCAGCCATGGAGACCCTTTATGGTTGTTAGAGGGTTGGGTCAAAAAATTAAATCAAGAACAATTATTAAAGCAAAAACTTGGCAAGAAAACAATTCAAACGGGTGAGCTACGCAAAATAAATTAAGATTATGCTTGATTTTTCAAAAAACGAAAGAAAAATTTTAAAATTTTGGAAAGAACGCAAAATTTTTGAGAAACTGCGGAAAAAAAACCAAGGCAAAAAACATTGGTCTTTTTTAGACGGGCCAATTACCGCCAACAATCCAATGGGCGTCCATCATGCCTGGGGAAGAACCTATAAAGATGTTTTTCAGAGATACAAGTCGTTTCAGGGATTTGAGCAAAGATTTCAAAACGGATTTGACTGCCAGGGTCTTTGGGTGGAAGTGGAAGTAGAAAAAGAGCTTGGTTTTAAAACAAAAAAAGACATTGAAAAATACGGCATCGCAAAATTTATTGACGCTTGCAAGCAAAGAGTTAAAAAATATTCAAAAATTCAAATTGACCAGTCAATTTTATTAGGCCAGTGGATGGATTGGAAAAATTCATATTATACAATGTCAGACGAGAATAATTACGCTATTTGGCATTTTCTCAAAAAATGCTGGATTGACGGTTTATTATATAAAGGAAGAGACAGCGTGCCTTGGTGTCCAAGATGCGGCACTGCTATTTCCCAGCACGAAATTTTGAATGAAGAATATAAAGAGATTATTCACAAAGCAGTTTATTTCAAATTGCCTATTCAATCCCCTGATTTTAAGAATATTTTTTTCTTGGTTTGGACAACAACTCCCTGGACTATTCCGGCTAATGCGGCTTTAGCCATAAATCCTGATTTCAAGTATGGAATTTATAAAAAAGGTCAGGAGAAATTAATTTTATCTAAATCTTTGGCTGAAAAAGTTTTAGGCGATGATTTTAAGTTAGAAAAAGAACTGATTGGAAAAAAATTAATTGGATTAAAATATAAAGGACCTTTTGATTCTTTGGAAAGAGTTCAAAAAGCGAAAAAACAATGCGCAAAAACTTTTCATACAATAGTTGCGGATAAAGATTTAGTTACTGCCGAGGAAGGAACCGGAATTGTTCATATTGCGCCCGGTTGCGGACAGGAGGATTTCAAATTAGGAAAAGAAAAAAATCTGCCTGTTATTGATGTTATCAACGGAGAAGCGTTTTATTTGAATAATATGGGCAGTTTTTCCAATAAAAACGCTAAAGAAAACCCGGAGATTATTTTTGATTATTTGAAAAAATACGAGCGCGGCAAATTTTTTTACAAAATGGAAAATTATACCCATAGGTATCCAACTTGCTGGCGGTGTAAAACAGAATTGGTTTGGAGGGTTGTTGATGAATGGTATATTTCAATGGAAAAATTAAGAAAGCCCTTGGCGAAAACAGTTAAACAAATAAAATGGCTGCCATCTTTTGGTTTGGACAGGGAGTTGGACTGGTTGAAGAATATGTCTGATTGGCTAATTTCCAAAAAAAGATATTGGGGTCTGGCTTTGCCTATTTTTGAATGTAAAAATTGCGGGAATTTTGAGGTAATTGGCTCTAAAAAAGAATTAAAGCAAAGAGCGATTAAGGGCTGGCAGGAGTTTGAAGGCAATTCTCCCCATAAACCCTGGATAGATAAAGTAAAAATTAAATGTTCCAAGTGCGGAAAAATAATTTCCCGCATTCCTGATGTAGGCAATCCCTGGTTAGACGCCGGCATTGTGCCATTTTCTACAATGAAATATTTTACAGAAAAAAATTATTGGCAGAAATGGTTTCCGGTGAATTTTATTTGCGAATCATTTCCAGGCCAGTTTAAAAATTGGTTTTATTCTCTTTTAGTGATGAGCCAAGTTTTAGAAGATAGGGCGCCGGTTAAAACAATTTTTGGTTTTGCGACAGTAGTTGATGAAAAAGGAGAGGAAATGCACAAGTCCAAAGGCAATGCTATTTGGTTTGATGAGGCAGTGGAAAAAATTGGAGCTGATACGATGCGTTGGATGTATGTTAAGCAAAATCCTGCTTATAATTTGAGATTTGGTTATAAAATTGCTAATGAAACTCAAAGAAAACTTTTAACCCTTTGGAATAGTTTTACCTTTTTTGAAACATATACCGATAAACGCATTATCAGCATAAATCAGCATAAATCAGCGGTTTTATTGGATAGATGGATAATTTCTAAATTAAACGGGCTGATTGAAAAAGTGACCAAATTATTAGACAGATATAATGCCGCAACAGCAAGTTTGTCTATTGAGAAATTTTTTATAGAAGACCTTTCTTTATGGTATATCAGAAGGTCGCGAAAAAGATTTCAAAAGCCAAGAAGCGAAAAAGAAAAAAAAGACGCGGCAGAAACGCTTTATTTTGCGCTTTTAAATCTAACAAAACTAATTGCTCCAATGACACCATTTTTAGCAGAAGAAATTTATTTAAATCTCAAAAACAAAACCCTACCAGAGTCAGTTCATTTAGAAGATTGGCCCAAACCAGACAAAAAAAAGATTGACAGGGTTTTGGAAGAAAAAATGAAAAGGGTTAGAGAAATCGTCGCGTTAGGATTAAAAGAAAGAGCGCGATTAGGCATTAAAGTTAGACAGCCCTTAGGCGCGCTTTTTGTTAGAGAATTAGCTCAAAAATTAGATAAAGAGTTATTGGATTTAATTAAACAAGAAATAAATGTTGAAAAAATTGTCTTTAACAATAAGATTAAAAAGAAAGTTGAATTGGATACTAAGATTACTCCAAAATTAAGAGAGCAAGGACAAATTAGGGAAATTATCCGCAATATTCAGGAGATGAGAAAGAAAACCGGTTTAAAGCCAAAAGACAGAATTTTAATCAGGTATTTTGGAACGCAGAATTTTAATAAAATTTTATTAAAAAATAAAGATTTAATTACAGCAGAAACCAAAGCCAAAGATTTTATTTTAGGAGAAAGACCCAAAGAGGTCTTTGATATAGAAAAAGAGATAAAGGTCGGCGCGGAAAAATTGTGGTTAGCAATTAAAAAACTTTAAAATATGTCAATTTTTGAAAAAAAACAAGAACTTTTCTCCCGAGGAGTAAAACCAGAGAAGATGCCTTTGCTTAAACAAGAGAAAAAAGATACCCCGGCCTTCGTAGGAAAATCTTTTTTGAAAAGGATTAAAGAAAAGAAACCAGAAAAAAAAGAACCATCATCAATTATTCAAAAGAAAGAAATAAAAACAAAAGATATTAGATGGGGTATTCTTTCACGTAAAAATGAACTATATACTAAATATAACATCTTAGGGAAAGAGGCTGATGAATTTGCCAAGGAAATAGTTGATAAAAAATATGGTAGTTTTTTAGACATCAGAGAAAGTTCTAAATTAAAAGGAGATTTAGAAAAAACCCAAAGAACCGCTTCTGATATTAAAGCGAGAATAAGGGCTGGGAATAAGTTAAGGTTTCTAAAGGATAAATACGGAATATAGTTTCAATGTTTATTCACTACCGAACTCAAGGTTTTGTTTTAAAGAAAGACAACAGAGGAGAAGCAAACCAATTATTCACGATTTACACCAAGGAGTTTGGCAAGATTAAAATTTTAGGAAAAGCAATAAGAAAAAGCAAGTCAAAATTAAGAGGAGCAATAGAACTTTTTTATTTATCAGAAATTGAGTTTATCCAGGGGAAAATTCACAAGACATTAACCGACGCTGTTTTAATTGAAAGTTTTTCAGATATAAAAAAAGATTTAGAAAAATTGTCTGTTGCGTACAAGATTTCAGAGGTTTTGGATATTCTAATAAAAGGACAGGAAGCAGACGCAAAAATCTGGCAATTATTAAACGAAACATTTAACAAATTAAATGATTGGAAAAATGAAAATTCATTGAAAATTGTCTATTACTATTTTCTTTGGAACTTTCTTTCTGTTTTAGGTTATCAGCCAGAGCTTTATAATTGTTGTGTTTGCCGCAAAAAATTAACCCCGGAAAAACTTTTTTTTAATCAAGAAAAACCAGGAATAATTTGTAATAATTGTTTTAAAGCATTAAAATCAGGTAAGGAGATAAATTCTTCAGCAGTAAAAATTTTACGCTTAATTTTGGAAAAAAACTGGCAAATTTTATCAAAATTAAAAATTGATTCTGAACCCCAAAAATCATTAAATATAATCTCAAAAGAGTATTATTTATTTATCATTAATAATCAAACAACATAGTTTTTTATGAAAAGAAAATTTATTAGTTTTTTGCTTCTCTTGGCCGCTATTGTCGGCATAGCCGGATTTTGGTATTACCAAAAAAACTTTTATTCAAAAGACACGCTAAAATTGGAAATTTTTAGCCAAGCTGAAGCAGTAATTTATCAGGAAATAGAATACATAGTAAAGTATAAAAACAATGGAAACGCTTGTTTGGAAGAGCCAAAACTTATTTTTGAATATTCAAGACATTCAATTGTTGAAGATGATATTTTAAGGAAAGAAATTATTCTTGAAGATATTTATCCGGGACAGGAAAAAACCATTTCTTTCAAGGCACGGGTTTTGGGAAAAGAAGGAGAAGCCCTGACGGCAAAAGCCGCTTTAAGTTATCAGCCGAAAAACTTAAAAGCTCGCTATGAATCAAACACTACTTTTACCACTATTATTAAATCAGTTCCTTTAACATTTGGATTTGACTTGCCTTCTAAAATTGAATCCGGCAAAGAAATGAGATTTTCTCTGAATTATTTTTCAAACATTGATTATCCTCTTTCTAATTTGAGATGCCAAATTGAGTATCCTTCAGATTTTGAATTTATCAGCGCGACTCCGCGGTCATTGGAAAAAACCGAATGGGAAATTGGACTTTTAAATAAAGCGGAAGGCGGAAGGATTGAGGTCTTGGGCAAGGTAATGGGAGAAGTTGGAGAAGAGAAAATTTTTAAAGCAAAATTGGGAACCTGGCAGGACAATGAGTTTATTTTATTAAAAGAAACAGTAAAGGGAATAACAATTATTAAGCCGTCTTTGCATATTATCCAGCAGATTAACAACAACCCGGAATATATTGCCAGCCCAGGGGACTCGCTCCATTATCAGATTTTCTTTAAAAATATCGGCAAGGACGCTTTAAGCAATTTGTTTTTAGTTGTTAATTTGGAAGGAAAAGCGTTTGATTTTTCAACGATTAAGGCGCCTTTGGGAGAGTTTGAGACTGGCGATAATTCAATTGTTTTTGACTGGCGGAGAGTTTCTGAACTTCAGTTTCTGCCGTCCCAGGAAGAGGGAGACATTGAATTTTGGGTTGAATTAAAAGATGAATGGGAAATTCTTTCTCTTTCAGACAAAAATCCTGTAATAAAAAATAAAGTTTATTTAAGCCAGGCAAAAAAAGAATTTGTCAACAAAGTTAATTCAAAATTAGTCATAGAACAAAAAGCATTTTTTGAGGACGAAGTTTTTGGCAATTCAGGGCCTATTCCGCCAAAAGTTGGCGAGACAACTACTTATACTATAATGTGGCTGGTTAAGAATTATTATAATGCTCTTAAAGACGCCAAAGTGAAAGCAATTTTACCCGAGAATGTAAAATTAACCGGTAAAATTTTTCCAGAGCAAGAAACAGAGAAATTTACTTTTGATTCAGAATCCAGAGAAATTGTCTGGAATATGGGCGATTTGAAAATAGGACAGGGAATTTTTGAGCCGGCTCAAAATATTTCTTTTCAAATAGAATTTTCTCCAGAAGAATCTCAAAAAGACAAGACCCCGGAAATTATCAGTCAGGCGAAAATTAGCGGCGAGGATACTTGGACAAGAGAAACATTGAAAAGCAGTGATGAATCTATAAACACAACATTGCCTGATGACGCAACAATAACAGAACAACAAGGAATTGTTCAGTGATATGGATGACTTAATGCTAAAAATTATATCTTTATGCAAGCGTCGGGGGTTTGTTTTTCCGTCTTCGGAAATCTATGGCGGCTTTTCAAGTTGTTATGATTTTGGGCCCTTGGGAGTGGAACTTAAAAGAAATATTAAAAATCTCTGGTGGGACGAAATGACAAAAAAACACAAAGCTCTTGTAGGATTAGACGCTAGTATTTTGATGTCGCCAAAAGTTTGGCAGGCATCCGGCCATCTAAGCGCTGGTTTTGCCGATGAATTGGTAGAATGCAAAAAATGCCATAAACGATTTAAATTAGACGAGATAAAAACAAAAAAGTGTCCTGAATGCAACGGTGTTTTGACCAAGCCGAAGAAATTCAATTTAATGATGAAAACATTTGTTGGTTCCGTGGAAGATGAAGCGGCTAAAACTTATTTAAGGCCGGAAACCTGCCAGGGAATTTATGTTAATTTTTTAAATGTTTTGGATACAATGCGAATGAAAATTCCTTTTGGCATTGCTCAAATTGGCAAAGCGTTTAGAAATGAAATTACGCCTGGCAATTATATTTTTCGCGTCAGGGAATTTGAACAAATGGAAATGCAATGGTTTTGTTCGCCGAAGGCGAGCAAAACTCCTGATGATTGGTTTAATTATTGGAAAAAGGAACGATTAAAGTGGTACCTGAATCTTGGAATTAAAAAAGAAAATTTGAGAGCGATAGAAATTCCAAAAAAAGAAAGGGCGCATTACGCTAAAAGACAAGTAGATATTGAATACAAATTTCCTTTTGGCTGGAAAGAGATAGAAGGGGTTCATAACAGGGGCGATTGGGATTTATCAAACCATAGCAAGCACAGCAAGCAAGATTTATCTTTTGAAAACTATATTCCTCATATTATTGAAACTTCGGTTGGCGTGGAAAGAATTTCATTAGCTTTTTTATGCGAGGCATATCAGGAAATAGCAGGCGGAAGGACAAAGACAACAAAAGCCATAAAAGAAAAAGAAGTTTTATTAAAACTCCACAAAAAATTAGCCCCGATAAAAGCGGCAGTTCTGCCTTTAGTTAAAAATAAACCAGAATTAACAAAAAAAGCCCAGGAAGTTTATCAGTTATTAAAAACCAATTTTACTTGCCAATATGATGAAAATGGTTCTATTGGTAAAAGATACCGCAGGCAAGACGAGATAGGCACTTGTTTTTGCTTAACAATAGATTTTGATACTTTGAAACAAAATGATGTCACTATCCGCGACCGCGACACAATGAAACAAGAAAGAGTAAAAATTAAAGATTTAGTTAAAGTTCTAACAGAAAAATTAGATGTTTAAAAAAACTATTCTTAAAAATGGTCTGCGTATTATTACTATTCCTCAAAAAAGCACTCAAGCAGTGACTGTTTTGGTTTTAGTCGGAACCGGCTCAAAGTATGAAACAAAGGAAATTTCAGGTATTTCTCATTTTTTAGAACATATGTTTTTTAAGGGAACGAAAAAAAGGCCGGATAAATTAGAAATTGCCGAAGTTTTAGACAAAATAGGAGGAATTTACAATGCTTTTACATCTGAAGAATACACTGGCTATTTTGCCAAAGTTTCCGCGGAACATTTTGAAACAGCTTTGGATTGGGTATCAGACATTTCTTTAAATTCTTTATTGCCAAAAAAAGAAATACAAAAAGAAAAAGGAGTGATTATTGAAGAGATTAATATGCGTTATGACCATCCAATGAGTTATGTCGGAATTTTATGGAA
>JAGMAB010000016.1 GCA_023131055.1 Candidatus Parcubacteria bacterium
AATTGAAATAATTTTTCAGCCATTGCTTTTGAGCCCTCTAAAATTTCTTCTCTGATTGGATTGCCTGTCAAAATCGTTTTTTTAACGGGAAAATATTCGGTTTTTGGAAAAGATGTAAATATCTTCAAAGAAAATTTAGAAATAAGTTTATTAGACAAACCTGGAGCAACATCTGATTCGTGTAAAAAAATCGGAACTCTTAATAGCCAGCCGGCTGTTGCTGTTGGAATTGAACCAAATCCTCCTTTGCTAAAAATTAAGTCAGGGCTTAGAAAGAAAATGTAAAAAAATGCCTGTGATATACCAAAAGGAATTTTAAATAAAACATCAAATAAATTTTGGAAAATACTTTTTTTGTCCACATATCTCCTGATTTTTCCGGATAAAACCTGTTTGATTTTTATTCCCTCATGAGAAAGCAAAATTGAACCGATTTCATCTTGCGGTCCGACATAAAAGAATTCTAAATCTTCTTTGGAATAAATTTTCCTAATCTTTCTGATAACAGCAATTATTGGTATGATATGGCCGGCAGTGCCGCCGCCTGTAAACAAAATTTTCATAAATTTTTTGAAATATTGAGAAGTATTCCTACTCCCACTAATTCACTAATTAAAGCTGAGCCGCCATAACTGATAAACGGTAAAGGAATGCCTGTTAATGGCAGAATTCCTATCATTGCGCCGATATTAATAAAAGATTGTAAAACAATCCATGAACTGATTCCTAAAGCCGTTAGCTTGCAAAATTGATTCTGGGCTAATTTGCCGATTTTAAATCCTCGCCAGAGAAATATTAAGAAAAGAGAAATTAAAATTAAACTTCCAATAAAACCCATTTCATTAGCCATAATGGCAAAAATTGAATCTGATATTGATTGAGGCAGGGGCAGAAAACCAAATTTTTGACCTGACATTCCTAAACCTAAGCCAAAAATTCCTCCTGACCCTACGGCAATTAATGATTGTTTTATTTGATAGCCAATTCCCATTGGATCGGTTTCAGGTTTAAGAAAAACAAGAAGACGATTAGCTCTGTAAGGAGCCAGTTTAATCAAAGAAAATAAACTAATGGCTCCTCCTAAAAATATCACAATACTATGCCAATAAGGAGTTCCGGCTAAAATATACATTAAAGCGGAAACCAGAACAATTAATCCCAAAGTGCCGATATCCGGCTGGAAAATTAAAAATAAACTGATTAATACAATTATGAGCAAAAAAGCGGGCAGGGTCTGCGCGAATTTTTTATCGCTATGACTGCGGCTGCTTAACCAAGCAGCTAAGTAGAGAATAAAACATAATTTTAAGAATTCTGACGGCTGGAATGAAAATCCGCCTATGGAAACCCATCGCGCTGCGGTTCCAATATCTGAACCGATTTTCGGCAAAAAAACCATTGCTAAAAGTATTAAATTTATTAAGAGCAAAAAAGGAGCAGATTTTTTTAAAAGATCCAAGCGAATTTTGAAAGCAAAAAAACCTAAAATTAATCCGGGAATCAGTCCAAATAATAATTGATGGTTTAAAAAATAATAAGTAGTTCCAAATTTTTCTTGAGAAATATGAGCGGAAACACTGGCAAGTATTAGAATTCCAAAAATTATTAAAACAACAGATGTTCCGGCTAAAATATAATCAGGATGCCTTCGCAAGTTTTTTAACATATTTTTTAAACAAATCACCTTTTTGTTTATAATCCTTAAAAACACCAAAACTTGCCGAAGCGGTAGAAAGCAGGCAGATTTTCTGTTTTTTAGTGTGTTGAAAAGCTAATTTAACAGCATCTTTCATATTATCAACAAAAAAATGCTTTAATTCGGGCGAGAACATTTCTCGCCCAGATTGTTCAATTTCTCTCCAGATTTTCTCGCCTGTTGTTGGGAACAAAATTACTGTTTTGATTTTGCTTCTTAAAATTCTTTTGGCTAAATTCTTGAAATCTAATTTTCTGTCAAAACCGCCGAGCAAAATTGTTTGAACGCTATTGCCCAAATCATCAAGAGCGGCAATTGTTGCTTCCGGGATTGTTGATAAAGCATCATTATAAAATTTTATGCCTTGCTCTTTACCGATAAATTCTAAGCGATAAGGCAAAGGTTTAAAATTTTTAATCGCTTTACTGATATTTTTTAAAGAAACCTTAAATATTTTGCCTGCTTCTTTTGCGGCCGCGATATTCAAAAGATTAAATTTTCCTTTTATGGAAATTTTTTTTGCTTTGGATTTTCTAGTAATTTTACTGACAATTTTATTCTGGGAGTTAAAAATTAAGTAATCATTTTTAGTTTGCCAGCGAAAAATGTTTGCTTTGGCTGAAATATATTCTTTAAAATTTTTGTAATAATCAAGATGTTCCGGATAGATATTTAAAAGAACAGCAATATCAGGACTTTTTTTGAGATTATATAATTGGTGGCAGGACAATTCATAAACATAAATATCATTTGGTTTTGCTTTCAGTAAAAGAGATAAAACTGGTTTTCCAATATTCCCTACTAAATGAGCAGACAGACCAGATTGTTTTAGTATTTGATAAATCAAAGAAGCAGTAGTGCTTTTTCCCTTTGTTCCGGTAATGCCCACAATTGTCCCCGGACAATTTTCTAAAAAAATTTCTGTCTGAGATGTAATTTTTTTTTGTTTAAACGCTTTTTCAATTTCCGGCAAATGAATGGGAATTCCAGGCGATTTTATTACAACATCATAATTTTTTATCTCTTTCAAGTAATCTTTTCTCAAACTTTTGTCTCCTATTCCTAAAACTTTATTAGGGAATAATTTTTTCAAAAACTTTACAGTATCTGTCCCCTCTTTTCCCAAGCCTAAAACAAGAATTTTTTTGTTTTTTAATGTTTCTAATCTCATTTTTCTTAATCATACCTTAAAAATTCTGAATGAGCAAAAATTTGGCAAAATTCTGTTTTCAAAATACTTTAAAAGAAACGGCATCTTGTTTCTTGATTTTTTCCAGCTTAGGTAAAAAGCAGTTAAACATTCTTTTTTAGTGCCAACACATTCAAATGGTTTGTATTTACTCTCTCCTATTAATTGTTTCATTATTGGCAATAATTTTTTATCTTCAAAAAGATTTTTGCCAAAGATTTTTATTAATTTTTTTTCTTCAACAAAAGGATAAAGAATTGTCCAGATAAACAAACATTTTGAACATTTTCCGCACCATTTGCCTAAAGGTTTTTTAGTCCAGGATTTGGTTTTTCTTGCTTCATTACAGCTTAAAAATACCGGGAAATATTTTGGAAATTGAGAAAAAATCTTGGCAATTTGAATCTCATATAATTGCCTTAAAAAACTGAAATACTTAATATTTTTTGTAAGGTATTTTTTTGTATATTCCCTGAATTTTTTCTCAAATTTAGATGTTTTAGACCATTGATGATTGATTATTTTTCCAAGATATTTTACATTTCCTTCATCAGCGCTTTTTTCGCACGACATAACTATATTTTTATATCCAAATAAAACTCCGCAAAAAACAGCTAAATTAGAAATTACTGCTGTAATTGGCGTATGGCCGTTTAAAAAACCTTTTTGATATAACTTTGATAAAACAAGGTCTACTTTCCGCTCTACAATTACGGGATTTTTGATTTTAGCGATTTTCAAAATCTTAAAATGCTCTTTTGTAGGATTAACTATAAAACAATTTATGTTTTTTAGTCCAAATTTCTGTTTTAACGACTCTAAAGTCACAATTGAGTCTTTGCCCTCGCCCATTGGAATTAAAAAATTCTTTGTTAAAGATTGCGGAGAACAGTTCTTTGCCAATTTTGACGGAGAACAGTTCTCCGCTACTGAAGTAATTTTTAGAAAATTTGGCGATTTAAAATTGATTTTATTTTCGTAAAAAAATTGTCCCATTCCGTTAAGAATAAAATCTTTCCACCATTTGATTTGTTTTTTGTCTAGATAGCCGGCTCTGATTTCAATTATTGGCGAACAGGTTGCTTTCCAATAACTTGGAATTTCCATTAAACCCAGATGAAAAACAAAATTATCTAATACCCTATCCCCTGTTTTTACCAACCTTTTTTTGTTAATATTTTTTATAGTAATTTCTGGTTTGAAACAAATACTACGAGAACATTTCTCGTAGTTTGAACTAATCTGAAAATCAAAAAAGATTTTCAAATCTTTTCCCTTTATTTTGTAAGAATACCTCTCATAAACAAATTTCAAATATTTTTTCCGTAAAACATTAACTTTGCTCATACTCATATTATTGCTTAAAATTACTAAAAAATCAAAAAAAAGCAGGGACAAATGTCCCCTTTAATTATCTGTAAATTCTTCCATCAATACTATTCCTGCTTCTGTGGTTTTCAGTTTTGTTTGTTCTGTTTTCTCATCTGAAACATATCCTATTAATTCCTCTGAGATGAGAGTTTCCAATGTTTGTCCTCTATCTTCGTTAGCTAATGGTTTGGGTGTTTCGTATTTTTTCAAAAAAGTAATATATTTACGTTCGACATGGTAATCAATTAGGCAGCCAAAGTATGAACCCCAATAGACAAAGAGAACAAGAGACAAACCTGCAATACCAAGAAATAGTATTGCTTTTATTGTGTTTCCCTGTATTACGGCAGATGCTCCATATACTATAAATAGCATAAACAGTATGAGGGGAAGTAGCGATGACGCACAGCCATATTTACTATTCCTCCTTTTTTTCAAACTTCTAATTTTCCTGATTTTTGCTAAATTTTCTTCTTTCATTTCCGTTTTTTTCACCTCCTTTTTCTTTTATTCTTTCCCTATTCTTTTTTAAACCTTGATGAGTTTTTCATCATCTCTACTTTCTTTTTATCACATTTTGGATAGTTGGTCAATAATTAACTAAATTTACCTAAAATCAAAAAAAAGAACTGGATTGAGATTTATCTCACCCAGCTTTCTTATTATTTGCTTTTTTATTTGCAAATACTACCAGATTATTAAATACTTCCTATAGCTACATATTGGCTTTCATAATGGGCATTATCGAATACTTGGTGTAACCACTCAATTGATTCTATTGGGATTTCTCTTTTGCTTTTTATAGCAATATGCCAAGCTTTTATCACTGGTGGGAAAAATGGTTTTGTTTTGTCTATCAAAACTTTAAATAAATCAATATCGTCTTTTGCCATAATTTGTAATGTTTTCTTGCCCTCTTGTTCTTTTAAAAGTACTTCATATTTCATTATTTTTTTCACCCCCTTTTCTTTTTTAAACCTTAATGAGTTTTTCATCATCTCTACTTTCTTTTTATCACATTTTGGAGAGTTGGTCAATAATTAACCAAATTTACCTGAAATTAAAAAAAAGAACTGGATTAAGATTTATCTCACCCAGCTTGATTACTTGATTTTTAAAAAGATTTTGACCAAATTCTTATCATCCAGACCATAAAGAACATAATCTCTATAAATACTACAAATGGGAAAGTTACTGTTGTTTTAGCAATTTCTCCTCCGAAGCAAAGTATGGTTAAGCCAACAACACATACCATTATCACAAAAAGCATCGCTATTTTTACTACATAGATTTTCGAAATATTTCTTATGGTCTCCAAAAAGTTTATCTCGCTTTTATTATTTTCTTTCATTTTTTCTATTTTTCACCCCCTATTCTTTTTTAAACCTTGATGAGTTTTTCATCATCTCTACTTTCTTTTTATCATATTGTGGATAGTTGGTCAATAATTAACTAAATTTACCTGAAATCAAAAAAAAGAAAGCCCGGTTTTTAGCCTGAGCTTATATATTCATTTTTATATTTTTCTTGAAGTTTGTCTATCTCTTTTCCTAAAGGGAAAAGATAGATTTCCCAATAAATCCCCAATGGTATCAATATTATTCCAGCCAATACAATACACATTATCAATTCAAAACCAGAAAAATAACTTGCTATTATTATATCTATCACTGCCCAGGGTATCATAGATACAAACAGCGCTATTGCTCCGCTCCAATAGATTTTCTGAAATTTTTCTGTTTTTGATTGAATTTTTTCTAATAATTTCCCTTCTTCATTTGTCACGAACTTTCGGCTATCTTTCATTTTTTCTCCCCTTTTTCTTTTATTCTTTCCTTATTCTTTTTGGAATTAATAGGTTTTCCCTATCTCTAATTTTAGAATAGCACAATCTTTAGAAACATCAATGTTTAATTAAGGAGGCGGATGGACACGCCTAATATGGCAAAAATAATGCTTATCAGCCAGAACCGCATTGTTACCTGGCTAGCTGGCCAGCCGCGAGCTTCAAAATGATGATGAATTGGAGTGGAAAGCCAGATTTTTTTGTGGCGGAATTTTTTAGATAATAACTGCAAGATTATTGAGCCGACTGTAATTACTATTAATCCGGCAATAATTGGCAAGACAATTACTGAATCAGTTAAAAAAGCAACCACAGCCATAGTTGAAGTTAAACCTAAAATCCCTGTTTCTCCCATATAAAATTTTGCAGGTGGGATATTAAACCATAAAAAAGCAAAAAGAGCGCCGACTATTACGGCGCAAAAAGCGGCTAAGTCCATTTTCCCCTGGGAAAAAGCAATAATGGCAAAAGCGCTAAAAATAGAAGCAAAAACTCCGCCTGACAATCCGTCTAATCCGTCAATTGCTCCGCCTGACCAGCAGGCAATCATTACCAATATAAATAATGGAATAATCCAAATTCCGATTGTAATATCAATACCCTGGGGGAAATTACATATTAAAGGAATATGAATTGCGTCCCAGCCCAATTGATAAAAAAACCATAAACCTCCGATAAAGCCGATTATGGCAACAATTATTAACCTTTTTTTAAAGCTCATTCCTCCGCCGACATACTCGCCTTTTTGATGAACCGTCAAAGCATCATCTATTAATCCAATGAAAGCTCCTATCATTAAAGTAAAAAGAGGAAGCCAGGTTTGTCCGCGCGATAAAAAATTTAATTTTTCCAACCACCAGGTATCAGAAAAAATAGAAATGATAAAAAATAAAAATATAATTAAAAAAACTGAAAACCAAATTAACATTCCGCCGCCGCGCGGCACGGTTGTTTCTCTTTCTTTATGCAAAGAATAAAAAACATCGGCTTGTTCTCCTGTAATGGTTTTAGTCCTTGCCTGTTTCTTCCAAAATTTAAACTTATTCAAAAACTTTATTAAAATCGGGGCTAAAATCATTGCTGTTCCGGCTGATAATACAGCCAGAACTAAAATTTTAATTACATTGAAAGTAAGAAGAGTCATAGGTTGAGCCAGTCAATTATTTTTTTCATTTCTTCAAAACGAGATTCTCGCGTCTCAGCGCCTAAAATTACATTAATGAAAGTATTTCCTCTATCATCGTTTAGAACTAAAAGCATACAACCTTCTGCTATGTCAGTCCAGCCGGTTTTTCCTCCTTTGATATTGGAAATCTGCGCTAAAAGTTCATTAGTGTTTATAACAAAATCAGAGGACTCATTTGAGAGATTATTTTGTAAGGAAGAAATTTCAAAAATTTCTGGATACCATTTTAATATGTGTTTAGTAAGATTTACTAAATTTTTTACAGTAGAATGATTAAAATAATCTAGGGTCTTTGATCCATAATTTAAACTTTCATCTTCAGGGTCAAGACCGGTAGGATTTACAAATTTAGTGTCTTTAAGGTTTAAATCTTTGGCTTTCTTATTCATTAAATCAATAAATTTTGCGGTTCCAATCATTTCAGCCAACAATTCAGCGGATTCATTATTTGATTCAATTAGCATACTGTTTAAAAGGTTTTTTTGATTAGAATTATAATTTTCTGAATTTTCAAGGACAATGAGCGCTGTCATTAATTTAGTTAAAGAAGCAATAGGCAGAATTTCATCAATATTTTTTCTGAAAAGGAGTTTTTGTTGAGCTTGAGGATTAATTACAACTGAAATTGCTGATTTTACATCAATGTCTAAGTTTGGCTTTATGGGTTCTAAAGGAACTTCTATTTTAACAATTTGCTCAAAAGGCAGGGAAATTTGAGCATAGAAAAATTTTTCCATATTTTCTTGGAAAGCATTTATTCCGCACCAAAAAGGCAAACTTAAAAGAAAAGCAGTTAAAAAGAGTTTTAATCTCATTTTGATTTTTGATTTAATTTAATATGTAATTCTTTTAATTGTTCTTTTGTTACTTCAGACGGAATATCCATCATTAAATCGCGGTTATCGCCTGTTTTGGGAAAAGCAATTACTTCGCGAATACTTGGTTCTTTTAAGACAACTGCTAAAAATCTGTCTATTCCCGAAGCAATACCTCCGTGAGGCGGAACTCCATAACTAAACGCCTCAAAATAATTTCTAAACTTCTTTTTAATATCTTGTTTTTTATGGCCTAAAACCTCAAACACAGCAGTTAGAACTTCTAAATCCGTATTTCTGATGCTTCCTCCGCCAATTTCTTGGCCGTTCAAAACAAAATCATATTGAAAAGCCAAGATTTTTTTCGGGTTTTTTTTCATTTCCTTAATGTTCTTTGCTTGCCCGCCCAAGTTTTGTGAAACAAAATTTGGGAGGGTAAAAGGATGGTGTTGGGCTCCCCATTTTTTATCTTTTTCATGCCATTCAAACATAGGAAAATCAGTAATAAACGCAAAAGCTAATTCATCAGGGTCTTTTTTATTTCTTCTTAAATCCGGCTTGTCGGTTTTATATTTTTCCATTGCTTTTTCATAAGTCATTCGCGTAAAAGGAATTTTAGTAATTTTCTTTTCCGGAAATATTTTTTTTATTATGGATATATATAATTCTTCTATCAAATCCAAAATCTCTTTTTGGGAAACGAAAGCCATTTCAATATCCAGCTGGGTATGTTCCGCTTGCCTGTCGCCCCTCGGATCTTCATCTCTCAAGCATCTGGCAATTTGAAAATATTTTTCAATTCCCGCTACTTGTAAAAGTTGTTTATATTGCTGGGGACTTTGGGGTAAAGCGTAAAATTTTCCGGATTGATTTCTTGATGGAACTAAAAAATCTCTGGCTCCCTCAGGAGTTGATTTGGTTAAAATTGGCGTTTCAATTTCAATAAACTCTTGTTTTATTAAATAATCCCGCATAAACTGAATTGTTTTTTGTCGAATTTCCAGATTTTTTTTCAGCCGTTTTCTTCTTAAATCCAAATAACGATATTTCAGCCGTTTTTCTTCGTTAATTTCATATCCGTCGTCATCAATGGAAAATGGCAATGTTTTTGCTTTTGATAAAATTTTTGCGTTCTCTACTTGAATTTCTATACTTCCGGTAATATGTTTTGGATTGAGCATGCCTTTTGGCCTTTTAGCGACTTTTCCCTGTATTTCAATCACCCACTCCGGCCTTATGCTTTGTGTTAATTTATCTTTTTCAAATTCTGGTCCAAATACTAATTGAACTATTCCGGATACATCTCTTAAATCAATAAAAAGAATTTTGCCGTGAGACCTGATTACTTGGACCCATCCGCAAACCTTTACCTTTTTTTCAATCTCTTTAATTGTTTCTTTAATAAGCGTTCTTTTTATTGTAATCATTTTATTATTTTAATTTTAATTGATTTGATATTCATTACTGTTTCCAAAAGTTTAGAGTATTTTTTGATTTTTTTGTTTTTGGTTCGGATTGAGAATTCATTGATTTCTTTTTTCAAAGACCATCCTCTCTCGCTTTTATATTTTCTGATTGAAGAAATAATATCCATTACCTCGTCAATTTCTTTTTTTATTTTAGGATTTAATAACCGCAAATTAATTTTGGGAATAAGACATTGATGGATACTTTTTTCTTTTTCTTGTTTTTTGAAATAATCCTGAAAAAGTTCTTCGGTGATAAAAGGTATAAACGGAGCGTATAGTTTTAATATAGAAAGAAGAACCGTGTAAAGACAAAATTTTATTTTTTCTTTTGATTGCTCGGAAGAATTTTCATCATATAGTTGGGGTTTTACAATTTCTAAATAATTGTCACAGAACTTTTTCCAGAAAAAATCGTCAATAACCTGCCTTGCCTTTTTAAATTCATATTTTTTAAAATAATTATCATAATCTTTTATTGTTGTTTGAAGAAGATGCAAAATCCATTTGTCTTGCTCTTCTAATTTTTTAACATTTAAATTATTTGTTTTTTTGAAATTTTTTAAGTGCAAGAAACAAAAACGGGAAGCGTTCCAAAGTTTGGTAATGGTTCTTTTACTGCCTTTGATTTCTTCTTCGCTCCAACGGAGGTCTTCGCCCAAACCGGCTTTGGCGGCCCAGTGTCTTAAAACATCAACCCCGTATTTTTCAATAACTTCTTTTGGGGCTACTACATTTCCTTTACTTTTTGACATTTTTTCTCCCTTAGGGTCTAAAACAAAACCGGAAACAATTATTGTCTTAAAAGGAATTTTATTAAAATGCAGTTTTGAGCGGGCAATCGTATAAAAAAGCCAAAAGTTAATAATATCGTGCGCTTGAGGCCGCAAAGACATAGGGAATAATTTCTTTCTTGTTTTTTTGTCTTTAACCAAGTCAATTGCTATTTTAGGAGTTAAAGAACTGGTTGCCCAGGTGTCTAAAATGTCTTTTTCCGGAATGAATTTACTATGACCGCAGGAGCATTTTGTCTTTGGCTGGTAATGCAGAGGATCTATTGGCAGTTCAGAAATCTTGGCAAGCTTTATTTTATCGCATTTTGCGCAATACCAAAGAGGAAAAGGAATTCCAAAATATCTTTGCCTGGAAATACACCAGTCCCAGCCAAGGCCCTTAATCCAATTTTCATAGCGTTTACGCATATATTCGGGAAACCATTTTATTTGCCTGCCAAATTTAAGAAAATCTTTTTTAAGGTCTAAGTATTTAATAAACCATTGCTTTGTTGAAATAAATTCAATATCTGTTCCGCATCGTTCATGCGTATTAACAATATGGGTTATGGATTCTTGTTTTTCTAACGCTCCAGTAATTTTTAAATCTTCAATTATTTTTTTTCTTGCCTCTAATGTTTTTAATCCGGAGTATTTACCCGCTTTTTTATTATATTTTCCATCAGGAGCCATTATATTAATTGGTTTGATATTAGGATGTCTTTCCATCCATTCAACGCATTCTATTCCCCCGTAAGTGCAGTAATAAACAACACCTGTTCCATAATTCATATCTGTTTTTTTATCTGGAATAATTTCTATTTCAGCTTCTGTGAGCGGCATTTTTACTTTCATTCCTATATATTTTTTATATCTTTTATCATCAGGATGAATGCTTACTCCGACGCAAGCAGGCAAAAGTTCGGGTCTGGTTGTAGCAAAAGTAACATATTTGTTTGTTCCGATAATATTAACTTTTATGTAATTCAAAAATGATTTTCTTTCTTTGTCTTCTAAATCAGCTTGGGCAATTGCTGTTTGGCATTGAGGGCACCAAAGGCAGGGCGCTTGTTTGCGATACGCCCTTTTCTTTTTATAAAGTTCAATAAAAAATTTCTGGCTTAATTTCTGAACTTCTTTGCTGATAGTGGAATAATTCAAATCAAAATCGCAGGATATTCCGATATCTTTCCATTCTTGAACAATGCCAGGCCTTAATTTTTTAAGGGTTTTTCTGCACAATTTAATGAAATTCTGCCTTTCCATATCAAAAATTTTTACCTTATTTTCTTTTTCTACCAATTTTTCAGTTGGCAGTCCGTTATCATCAGTTCCAAAAGGATAAAAGAGATTTTTCCCTTTCATTCTTTGATACCTGGCAATAATATCTTGGTGAGTGTAAGAAAAAGCATGTCCTATATGCATTTTTCCGCTTATAGTTGGCGGCGGCGTATCAATTGAAAAAATTTCTCCTTTTTTCTTGGAATTGAATTTGTATATCTTTTCTTTTTCCCAAAATTTTTGCCATTTCCTTTCTAAATTTTTAGGATAATACTTTTTCATAAAACTTTTTTCTTTGGACATAAATCCATATGTATCTTCATTTTATCACAAATTATAACAAAAAAAAGAGCAGGAATTAAATTAAACCTGCTCTTTTGCTTGATTAAACTACATTCCCGGTGTTTCTGGAGGTGGTGGAGATGTTGGAGGTGTAGAAGGAGGAATTTCTGGTTTTTCCTCTTCTGGTTTTTTTGGTTCTGATACTCCCCCTTTTTTTCCAGATACCAAATAATAAACTATCAATCCAACTACCACTACCCCGGCAATTATCCAAAAAAGAGTCATAATATTAAATTAAAATTAAAAATGAGAAATTAAAAATTATTCGACCTTGAAAAATTAAACTCTAATTCTATTCTCTTATTTTATTAATTTTTTGTCAAGTGTATATATGTCTCCTGCTCCCATAATTACAATTATTTCCTTGCCCTTTAAATTTTTCTTTAGATAATTTTTTATCTTTTCAAAATTAGAAAGATAGATTATATTTTGCGTCAAAAGTGTCTTGCTACGTAGCACGATACTTTTGACCAGTTTTTTAGAGTTTGTTTTTTTTCTAATTTGATTTGATTCTCTGCCAGCCACATCATAGACATCGGTAATTATTAATTTATTCAGCCAGTTTTTTTCTAAGGCATTATTGAAAACTTTAACAAAATCCTTGAATAAATAAAATGTTCTTTGATATTGATGAGGTTGAAAAACACACCAGATTTCTTTTTT
>JAGMAB010000017.1 GCA_023131055.1 Candidatus Parcubacteria bacterium
AATACTTTTTCTGTCAACTTTTTTTCGGTTAAAAATAATCGCTTCAGAAAGATAATAAAGCAGTCCTGATTGAAAAAAAAGTTTTATATTATCCATTGCTCCGACAAAATGTACATCTCTTATTCTTTTTTTCAAAAGATTTCCAACAAACCAATGGTCCAAACCGTTAGCGTGGTTAGAAACCAAGATAAAACTATTTGTCCAAGGAATATTGTCTATGTCTTTAATTTCTTGCGTAAAAAAATCAGCAATGGGAAAGAAAAAAAATTTACAAAGAAAATAAAAAAAAAGTTTCATAGATTTAATTAGGAATGTTCGGGGTCAGACCCCAAACAATTCCCTCAAATTGCTGATTTTAGAGCAATAATTTCTTCCATTACTTTATTAGTAATTTTAATAAGAAGCTGATTGTATTGTTCAGAATCCTTGGAGAGATTTTTTGCTTCTGCGAGTTCTTGTTCAAAATAAAGCGGCGCGCCGATATTAATTTTAACAATCTTTCTGATTTTTAATTTGCCCCCTGGCGGCATTAATTCAAATGTGCCGTTAATTGCCATTGGCAATATCGGCGTACCTGTTTCCAAAAGAAATTTTGCGGTTCCTTTTTTTCCTTTGCCTATTTCGCCTGTTCTGGTTCTTGTCCCTTCAGGATAAAGTATTAAAGTATCTCCTTTTTTCAAAACATCTATTGCCTGGTTTACGGCTTCTTTCTTTGATTCAACGCTTTTCCTGTTTAACCGAATAACCCCTGCCAAAAAATATAAAATATCCCGGCTTATGCCTGAAATTCCTGTATACATATCAACCTGGCCTATAAAATGAAATCTCCTTGGAACGCAGATAAAACCGCAAAGAAACCAATCAAGATGGCTTTGATGGTTTGAAACTAAAATGAAGTTCCTTTTGGGAATATTTTCCAAGCCTTTTACTTGTTTAAAAAAAAGAAATTTAACAAGCGGCTTTAAGAAAATTTTACAAAACCAGGAAACCAGCCTATTCATGTTTTTTTAGTTCATTTACTATTTCTTGTATAATCTCCTCGCAGGTTTTAATCTCGGAAATCCCTGCGGCGCAGAGTCCGCAAAGCAAAGGAGCGTCATCAATATTTCCGGCCGCTATTTTTGAACCGGCAAACCTTTCCGCTTTTACTTCTTCCGGAAAAGGATTTTTTTCTTCAAGTTTTAGAATTTTTTCCGCTAATTCGTTTTTTATTACCCGCACCGGATGACCTGTAAATCTTGCGACGACTATAATATCTTCATCTGTGGCATCTACTATCGCTTGCTTGTAATTTTCATGAATTTGGCATTCTTTTGAAGCCAAAAATCTTGTTCCGAGCTGAACTCCGTCGGCGCCGAGCAGCATTGCCGCCATTGCGGTTTTCCCGTTATAAATTCCTCCCGCTGCAATAAAAGGCATATTGATCAGTGTTTTCTTAACCTGTGGAACTAAAGTCATTGTCGTGGTATTGCCAATATGTCCGCCTGATTCCAATCCTTCAACCACTACTGCGTCCGCGTTATTGTCTTCCATTTTCTTTGCCAATCTGGCGTAAGGAACAACCGGTATTGCTTTAATACCTGCTGACTGCAAAAAAGGAAGCAGAGGCAAAGGATTTCCTCCGCCCGTAAAAACAGCCGCAACATTGTTTTTAATAATGACTTTGATTAATTCCTCAACTTTCGGATTTTGCAAAAAAAGATTAACGCCAAACGGCTTGTCAGTTAATTCCTTTATCTTTTTAATTTCAAGGTCCAGCCATTCAGGAGTGGCAAAACCAGAGCCAATAACGCCAAGACCCCCGGCATTAGACACTGCCGAAACCAAAATAGATTCAGACACGCCTGCCATTCCGCCCTGAATAATCGGGTATTTAATTCCTAAAAGTTGTGTTAATTTGTTTTCTTCAAACATAAATATTAATTAGTGAGTAAAAGAGGTTCTTTTTTTAAGATTTCATTTGCTTCATTTACCAATTCCTGAATTAATTCTTTTACCGTGGTCATTTTGTCTATTCGCCAGACATTAGAGCCGGCAAAAACCAATCCATTGTCTAAATCGCCTTTGCGCGCGTTTTCCAAGGCCTCCAATATACAATAACTTTTATCGCAAACCATTCCTATACATCCCTTACATTTTTTAGGATCCGGCTTTGGCGGATTTCCCGCTAAAACCTTTTCGGTAAAAAGCGTCTTAATTATCCTGCCCGGCAATCCTACCGGTGAATGAATAATGGCAATATCTTCTTTTTTCGCTTTTATATATAAGTCCTTAAATTTCTGATGAACATCGCATTCTTTAGTTACCACGAACCTTGTTGCCATTTGAACTCCTTTTGCCCTTGCCCTTAACATTTCCACAATATCTTTTCCATTAAATACGCCCCCAGCGGCAATTACCGGAATTTTCACTGATTTAACCACATCTTTAACAATATCAATTGTTTTCCTGAATGGATGTCCCTTTGGAAAACCAAGATGGCCGCCGGCATCGCTCCCTTCCACTATTATTGCCGAGGCGCCCAAAGCCTCGCCTTTTTGAGCCACTTTTACAGAAGAAGCCATTGAAAATATCGGCACATTATTTTTTCCTCCTATTTCAAAAATATCTTCCCTAAAACCTGCTCCCTGAATAATTAAATCAATTTTTTCGCTTATTGCGGCTTTAACCAATTCAAGAAAATGTCCCACAACTCCCATAATATTTATACCGATAATTCCGTCTGGTCCGGCAATTTCTCTTGCCTGCCTTATTTCTGATTTAACTTCTTCAGGGTCGCTCATACCTGAAACAGCAATAATGCCTATGCCACCTTGCTTGGCTACATTACCGGCTAAATTATGGAGCGAAACCCTGGTAGCCATACCTCCTTGAATTATCGGAAATTTGCTCTCAATTCTGCCTATTTTCAAACTAGGCAGTTTATCTATTTTTACTTCTTTATTTTTTTCCTCTTTTTTTTGTTCAAGTTCGGTTTTATCCAAAACAGCCACAACAAACCTTACTTCGCATTTTTTTTCATCGCCAACATAAGATTCTCCTTTGAAATTCGCAACTTTATATCCGTAAAATCCCAAAAGTTCAACCTTGTATTTAATTTTATCTCCGGGAAAAATCGGCTTGAAAAAAAGAGCGCTCCTCACTTGATACGCTAACAAATGTTTCTGCTTATGTCCCTCGCCGATTTTTTTCCGTAAAAGAATAGTTCCTGTTTGAGCCAAACCCTCAACAACCAAAACACCCGGCATTATTGGAAAATCGGTAAAATGACCCTTAAAATAAGCGTCATCAGGCGATGTTTGTTTATAGCCAATAATAACATCGCCTTCAATGCTTTCTACTTCATCAACCCATAAAAACGGGTCGTCGTACGGAATTATTTCCTTGATTTGCTCTTTATTTAATAACATTTCAAATTGACATTCCGCCGTCAATATTTATTACCGCGCCGGTGATAAAGTTTGCTTTATCAGAAGCCAAAAAAAGAATTAAATCAGCCACTTCTTCCGGCTTGCCAAATCTTCTCAAAGAAGTGAATTTTTTTATCATTGCTTTTAATTCTTCCGGGATAACTTCTGTTAATTTTGTTTCAATAAACCCAGGCGCTATTGCGTTAACATTAACGCCCAAGGGACCAACTTCCTTGCTTAATGATTTTGTAAAACCAATAATTCCCGCTTTAGCGGCGGCATAATTTGTCTGTCCAAAATTACCTCTCTGTCCAATCAAGGAAGACATACTAATAATCTTGCCCTGCGATTGAATAATCAAAGGCAAACAAACTTTGGCGCAATTAAAGACTCCTGTTAAATCAATATCTATCACTCTTTGCCATTGTTCCTTTGTCATATTTGCCAATGTTTTATCTTGGCAAATTCCGGCATTATTGATTAAAATATCCAACTGACCAAACTTGTTCTTTATTTCTTCAGCCATTTTTTCCACATCTTCATATTTTGAAACATCAGCCAAAAAATACTCTGAACCTTCGCCTCCAATTTTCTCTTTTAGTTGTTTCAAATTCTCTTCTTGCGGCTGAATGTCGTTTAGCGCGATTTTTGCTCCCTGGGCAGCGAATTTTAAGGCAATTGTTTTGCCAATGCCCTGGGAAGAACCGGTAATTAAAACTACTTTATCTTTAAACATAAAATTTATTAATGATTAATTTTATTTTGACCTTTTAATTATTCTCCATGCCAAGGGCAAAATTACCCCGGCTAATAGTATCTTCAACATATCTCCAATCATAAAGGGATAAAAACCAATTGCCAGAACCTTGTTAAAACCAATGAATTTTGCCAGCCAAAAAAGTCCGGGCAGATATAAAACCATATTTCCCGCAAACATTGCTATAATGGCTGTTTTAATCTTTTTGTCAAATCCTTTTTCACATAACCAACCAACCAAATAAGCGGCAAAAACAAAACCAACAATAAAACCAAATGTAGGGCTTAAAATATACGCTATGCCTCCGCCTCTGGAAAACCAGGAAATGCCGGCAAGACCTCCAAATAAATAAAATAATTGTGACGCAGCTCCTTTTTTGCTTCCTAACAACGCTCCGCTTAACAAGACAACCAATGTCTGCATTGTTATTGGAATTAGCCCTATTTCAACTTTTATCTGGGAGGCAATCGCTGTTAACAAAGAAAAACCAAAAACCAAAACAACATCGCGGATTGCTGTTAAAACCTTTGTCTTTGGCAAGAATATATTGTCTATTAAAAGTGATTGGCTTGTAATCATAAAATTCAATGCTGTACTTCCTCTATTGCCCTGCCCACAACAGGTATATCCTCAATTTTAATTGTTTTTAAGATTTCTGGCAAATCTTTTGTCATTACAATTTCATTAAAAACCCGGTCTAAATTCAAGGCGTTATAACTAACTAAAACCAGTCCCAAGAAAGTAGTAAACTTATCTGATTTCTGAACCACTCCCGCTTCAGCTAATGTCAAAATCTTTGTTTGTTTCACCTGCCCAAGTTTCTTTGAAATTTGGGCATGGCTTTTTCCTAAAATTTTAATAATATTCTCCATAGCTGACGCTTTTCCTATTTTTAAAATCGGAAGATTTAAAATGATGTCCGGCTTAAAATCCTGCTTTGCTTTTACCAAGTCCAATGGCTCAATTTTGTTTTCAAGACAAACCTGTAAAAGCCCTGATTTTTGAGCCATTTTTTCAATTGAAATTTCATTAGAACTTTCAGCTCCAACTTTTATATTTTCTGGTTTGAGATTGTTTTCAAAAAGAAACTCTAAAACAGCTTTCAAAAATTGAGGCGAAGTATTATCTCTAAAATAAGGATGAGTAGGAGAAACCAAAGTTGGCAAAATAAGAATTTTTGTATCTTGATTTATCTCTATTCCTCCTAATAATTCAATGTTTTTCTCAATTGCTTCCAAAATATCGTATTTTATCCGCCAGACAGCTACTGCGTTTTTATCTGAGCTTTTTTCAATATCAAAATCTTCTGTAATTTTATATTCCTTAATGCTTTTATGAGCCCATTTGTTTCCTTTTTCATCTTCTAACAACAAAATAAAATAAGGTATTTTTGGATGAAGCAGAGTAGGAATAATTGTTTTACAAACCCCGATTACTTTGGCTTTTTGTGTTTTAATTCTTTCCAATTCCAAAAAACAATCCGGACATTTCGCAATCGGATACTGCCAAACTTTTTTACATTTTGGGCATTTGTAAAACATAAAAAATCGCTATCCATAGAATAGCAAATTATGATTTAAAATTCAATTCATTTCTATTGTTTTTTTTATTCTAAAATAAAATCAATGACAACTTCTCGCGATCGCTGAATATTGTCATTGGGATTTTTTTATCTTTTTTTCAATTGCTTTCAAAACTTTTTCCAAAGTAATTTCCTCAGATGGTAAAACATTTTGTTTAGAACCTTTATGCTTATGATGAGGAAAAGTTTTCAGATAAGGATAATGAGGGGCGTTATCCCAACGACAAATTAATTTCCCTGTTTTAGTTTGCCAATGATAAGAATATTTACTTTCAGTGCTTGTAGCTAATTCTCTAACAAACAAAATTGATTTATCAATTAAACTAACTTTAACATAAAAAATCTGGATATCTTCTTCGTCAACAAAATTTAAGATATCCAGGTCAGAAACAATTTTAGATTTTTGGAGCAAATGCAGAAAATAATACATTAAATTTCTTTTTATATGTATCTTTTAAGCCATTTTTGATGAGCAAGGTGTAATCCTTTCCAAATTAAATAATCATCCCAAATTTCAAAATTTTCCTTTTTTTGAGATTTTACTTTCTCTTCAAACTGTTCAAAAGACATTTTATATTTTGCCTGAAAAGGTTGAAGTTGTCGTTCATATTCTTTAATTTTTAGAAAAGCTAAATTTCTAAAAATTTGCTTGACATATCTTGAAGGGTTCGGAGTAACCTCTTTTATCCATTTAGGAAATATAATTGTTGGAGTTTTATTATTCATATTAAATTCAGTATACTTTTTCAAAAAATCATTGTCAACTTTCTCTCGTCCTGTTTTTTTATTCTAAAATAAAATCAATGACAACTTCTCGCGATCGTTGAATGTTGTCATAAAAAATAAGGTCTAAAAAATTGTCCTACAAATTATCTTATTAAAATAAAAAGAGGGGATTAAATTAAACTTTTATCCCCCTAAATTTTGGTTTTGTTTATTCTTCAAAATCAGACCATCTTCCATTCCATCTTTCATTGCTGTCAAGAAATTCAACAATTCTATCTTTCTTCTCTTTGATTTCATTGGCTATCAATTTTAATACTTTCTCGACTTCTGGATAGTACGGGTTATCTGGTATCATCTGGTTGAATTTAAACTTAGACCATCCAAAATTATGGCTCCATGTTAATTCTCCTTCATTGTCTCTATTAATACCTATATCCGTTACGAAAAAATATCCAAAGCCTATTGTTATGTAGCATCTATCATGCTTTTTTTGTTCTTTATCGTCGTAAATAGCGTTTATGTATGTAATCCTCACTTTCTTAATTTCAAAAACAGCTTTTTCTTCCATTTTTTTCTTTTCCACCTCCTAATTTTTTTCTTTTTCCTTCTTTCCAAAAAAAATGTTAAAGAGCGTCATTAAAATATTAAAAAATCTCTCTGTTTTTTATATTTTATATATTAACAAAATTTACACAATCAGTCAATAACAATTTAACATAAACGACTGACGGCCGTCAGTGATTTATGTTAAATTAAAAAAGTTAAATTTGAGAAATTTGCCAAACAAAAACTCGGCAAGCGCCGAGTTCCAATGACAATTCGTCGCGATCGTTGAATGTTGTCATTGGGATTTTTTCAAAATGTGGACTATTACGCTGCCGCCGGCGCCGCCAATATTGTGGCATAAGCCGATTTTGGGATTATTTTTTACCTGTCTTTCTTTGCATTTTCCTCTTAATTGATTGGTAATTTCATAAATCTGCGCCAAACCGGTAGCAGAAATCGGATGGCCCTTAGCTTTTAATCCGCCTGAAACATTAACTGGCAATTTGCCATTCAAATTAACCGCGCCTGACCTAATTAAATCTTTTCCTTTTCCAATCTCGGCAAATCCCAAATCCTCATAAGAAAAAAGTTCTACTGAAGTAAAAGCGTCATGAACTTCCGCAACATCAATTTGTTCCGGCTTAATTCCGGCTTGTTTATACGCTTGCTGTGCCGCAAGACGGGTTGCCTTAAAATGAGTAAGAATCTCTCTGCCGAAAGTTAAAAGATAATCCGTGGCAAAGCCGGAGCCGATAATTTCAATGTCAGTTTTTTCTTGTGATAAAACTGCCGCGGCTCCTCCGTTTACTGAAAGAGAACAATCATACAAACGAAAAGGCGAAGCAATTATCGCTGACGCCTTTATTTTTTCCAGAGAAACCGGCCTTTTGTAATAATACGCTTTTGGATTTAAAACAGCGTTTTCATGGTTTTTGAAAGCGATTAAAGCCAAATCATCTTGTGTAGCTCCGTATTTTCTCATATATTGTTGGGCAACCAAAGCATTTTGCACCGGAAAAATCATTCCCTCTGTTTGCTCAATATCTCTTTCTGCGGCTGATAAAATCCAATCTACCGTAACCTCGCTGCGATTATCAACTAATTTTTCGCCTGCCAGAACTAAAACATTTTTAAGATTTAGATGGTTTGCGGTCCAGAAGGCAAGTCCGCCGCCGCTACAAACCGAAGGCGTCTCAATAATCGGAACATTTGTTTTGAATAAATCAGATAAAAGAGAGATTTTATGGGTTTGGTGCTCGCCCCCCGCGGCGCTGGAAACAGTGCTCAAAACAATTGCGTCAATGTCAGAAATTTTCATTCGCGCATCTTCCAACGCTTCTATCGCCGCGTCAAAAGCAAACCCCCACCAGGGTTTCTGCGCATAATTAAATTTTGTCATTCCAACGCCTTTGATATACATAATTGCGAATTTTTAATTTTTAATTTTTAAATAATTTCTAATGATTTAATTTTCAATTCTCGTAAAACTTCAAAATCACTTAGGGGGCTTGACAAAATTTTATGGTTGTGTATAATAGCATTAGGATAGAGTTGATGTGTCGGAACGTCTAAGTAAATATGTACTGGTGAGTAGGACTTTGAACATTTAATTAGTACCGGATAGGGGACAGAAAAGCAAAACGACTTTTCGCCCGCACGAAGGACTGAACTAAATTAGTAAAAGTCTAAAAACTAGAGTCATACATATTTACAAGACCAAGACCGGATGGTGTTCCCAGATGGTGTTCCTACAAGAAGATTTTCTTGTAACAAAATCAGGAGCGATGGTTAAAACCTGGACAATGATTGGTGTTTGAAAGTACACATCATTTCTATCCTAATAGCACTCTATGATAACTCTATTAGAGTTATCCATGGCGACAACAATAGTTGTCGCTTTCTTTGTTTTAGGAGTGGAGCGAGGGAAGTAATTCTTGGGACAATCCGCAGCGAATTGGCTTGGTTCCCCGCTGAAAGCGGGGACAATTCGCGAGTAGACAGCGATTTTTCGCTGGAAAAAATCGCGGGTACCAAGAATTACCTTCCCGAGCGCAATTATTTCATTTTCCTAATCTTCTTTCTCTTTTGAGAAAATCTTTGACCGCTTTTTCAAATTCTTCCGGAGAGAAATTCGGAAACAATGTCTTGGTAAAATAATACTGGGAATTGGCGGTATGCCACATCATAAATCCTGCCGAGTTATGGGGGTCGCCCTGACACCCTGTTCTTATAATTAAATCAACAGGAGGCAGGTCTTTTGTCCATAAAAATCTTTTAATCAGTTCTCCGGTAACCCTTACAGCTTTTCTTTTGACCCACGCTGTAAGCCCTTTCGTCGCTTCCACCATTTCATCCGTGCCGTTATACGCCAAAAGAATGGTCAAAGAAAATATGTCGTATTTTTCCGTCTTTTTCATTAGTTTCTTAATTATTCCCAAGGTCTTGCCCGGAAAAATTCCTTTGAAACGGCCCAAAATTCTAACCCTTACTTTATTTCTCTGAATTTTGGCGTCTTCCAACAATCTTTGAAATTCCTTGGTAAGAAACTGAATCAGAAAATTTACCTCTTTTTTAGACCTGTTTGTAAGATTGTCATAAGACGCGGCCCAAAATGTTAAATGGGGGATTTCCATTTCAATGGACTTGTCCAAAAGTTTTTCTATTGTTTTTATTCCGACCTTATGCCCTTCCTCCGGAGCAATTCCTTTTTCCTTTGCCCATCTTCTGTTTCCGTCAGGAATTATTGCCACATGAGTAATTTGATGATTTGTCATAATTCGTGCCAAGCGGCAAGCAGAGCGCCAGGACCTGCCTGGGCGCAAATTACTGCTGGCGCTAAACTAATAAAAGATACTTCGGCTTTTAATTTTTGTTTTAACATTTTTCTTAATTTTTCCGCGTCTTTAATATTGTCGGCATGATTAATTACCACTCTGATTTTTTTGCCTTGTTTTCTCGGTTTTTTGCTTTCTCTCGCAATTTTCTTAAACAACGCTTCAGCCATATCTTTCGCCCATACAATTCCCGCTTTGGCAATAAGACCATTTTTTATTGCCATCAAAGGATGAAAATGTAATTTTTTCATTCTCCTAATCCAGTTTGCCTGGGATTTAGTTATTCTTCCGCCCGCCTCAATCCATTTCGGGTCCGCGAAAATAACATATACATAAATTTTAGGAATTAAATTTTTAAGTTCTTTTATTACTTCGCTGATTTCTTTCTGCTCTTGAATTATTTCAATTGCCCGCAGAACTAAAAGCGCCTCACCGGCTGCCGCGGTTAAAGAGTCAAAAACAAAAATCCTCTGCGGCTCTTTTACCATTGTTTCCGCCTGCTTGGCTGAATTATAACATCCGGAAAGCTTGGAAGTTATGGTAATACAAAGAACTTTGTCAAACTTGTTAAGCTGTTTTTCATAAGCGTCTAAATATGACTTTGGCGTTGCTTGCGATGTTTTTGGAAAAGTTTTAATTCCTTGCTTGTCCGCTTCCCGCATTTTCTGATAAATATTCTCGCCCGGCAGATTTTCGCCTTCTTGCCAATCATATTTGGCAAAAGCAAGTTCAATTTGATATTTTTCAATAATCTTTGGCAAAAGCGCGGTAATATCTTCAGTAACAATGCCAATGGAAACTTTTCTCACCGATTCTTCGCCGGCCACTTCTTTAGCCATATCTTCTTCTCTTAAATTTAGAATTTTTCCTATTGCGCTAATATTTTTTTTCACTTGGTCCGGATAATCCGTATGAATATGGATTTTCATTTTATTTCCATATCTGACTAAAACCAAAGAATTGCCTAATTTGCCTAATTGTTTTTTTATTTGCTCATCGCTTAATTTGGGGTCTTCAATTAAAGCGACAACTTCGTAACGATTTGCCAAAATCTGGACAAATCTTTTAACTTGTTCCGATGGCTTAATTTCTCCCTTGCCTCGCCGAAGTTCCGCTGAAAGCGGAACGAAGGCGGGTTTCTCCAACGCTTCTAAATGGCTTTCCAAAATCATTAAAAATCCCAGACCTCCTGCGTCAACCACATTGGCTTTTCTGAAAATTTCCATTTTTTCCCGGGTGGCTAAAAGCGCTTCATGGGCTTTTTCAACCGCTTTTCTGAAAATTGTTATAATATCTGTTTCTTTTTCTGATTCTTTTTTAATGGTTTCTGTTGCGGCTTCAATAACATCTAAAATTGTTCCCTCTGTCGGATTTTGAATTGACTGCCTTGCTTTTTCTTTGCCTTTTTCAAACGCAAGGGCTAATTTTTTGGCATCAGTTGAATTTTTATCAAGGCAGGGCAAAAATCCAGATAAAAAACCGGTATAAATTACGCCGGCATTGCCTTGCGCGGAAGATAACGCTCCGTTCAAAACAGCTTGGGAAAATTCCTCTAAATCATTAAAGTCCTTATTTTCAATTGCTTGCTTTATTCCTTTTAAAGTAGCCGCTAAATTGTCTCCCGTGTCCTGGTCAGGAACCGGGAAAACATTGATTTTGTTAATTTGCTCTTTTTCTTTTTCAATCTTTTCATAAGAAGAAAAAATCATTTTTTTAAACTCCTTTTGAGTTAAATGTTTCATAGATTTTCCACTTCACTTGAATTTTTCTTCTAACTCTTTCAGAATTTTAGACGCCAAATCCTTTCCTCCCAAGCCAAAAGCAATTCCTACTGCCAAAGTAATCATAGCGGTAACTCCGATAAAAATAACCAGAATTAAAGTCGGCACAATATTTAATTGGTAAAGAATAGCCAAAATTACTAAAATCCAAATTGCCCAGGAAATTCCTTTTCCTAAAAAACGGGAGTAAATGATTTTTTCTTTTTCCAAAGTGCCAATAACGATTTTCTTGGAAAAATCAACCAAGAAAACCGCCACGATAAAAATCAAAGCGGCAATAAAAATATTATGGAAATAACCAACCACTTTCTCCAAGAACTGGCTGAATTGTACAAGTCCGACAATTTCCGTACAAGCCATTAAAAAGAAAATAACAACAAACCACCTGGATAATTCTCCAAAAATTTTTGATACAGGAATATGAACATCTATTTTAGTTAACGCTTCCTGCCAGCCCATTCGCTTGAACAAATGATTTAAACCAAGCTTGTCCAAAAAAACATCTACTATTTTTCCAACAATTTTGGCCGTGAACCAACCAATAAGAAAAATCAAAATAGCCCATAGAATTTGAGGCAAGAAACCGAGAAAACTTTGTAAAAATGTTGTAAAAATCTCTGACATACTTATTATTAATTATATTCTACCACTTATTCTTATGTAATTTCAATAGAAAGCCCAGCCGATTAAAAATTATGTGTAAAAAAAAGGTTAAAATAAAAATAGTAACCCAAGTAAATATATCAATTTTCAAGAAAGGCGTCAAGAAAAGCGCGGCGCCAAGCACATAATTTGTCTGGTCAAAAGGCAGGAATTTAGCCCCTGGCTTTAATTCAAGCCGCCGCTTGATAAAAGCGAAAAATAAATCGCCGAAAACAGCGCCTCCAGAAATTAATAAAGCAAAAACAAAAACATTGATTTGCTGATAATTGAAAAAAGAAATTTTCTGGATTAAAGGAAATTGGAAAAGCCATGCCTGAAACATAACT
>JAGMAB010000018.1 GCA_023131055.1 Candidatus Parcubacteria bacterium
ATATCCAAATTTAAAATTTTTATTAGCCGAAGCTAAAAATCTTCCTTTTCCTGAAAATTATTTTGATAAAGTTTATGCTATTGCTCTTTTTCATCATCTTCCCTCAAAAGAATATAGAATTCAAGTTTTGAAAGAAATAAAAAGAGTTTTAAAAAAAGAAGGACTTTTAATTTTAACTGTTTGGAATTTGTGGCAAAAAAGAAAAACAAAAAAATTAATTTTTAAACACGCTTTATTAAAAATTTTAGGGAAATCAAAATTAGATTTTAAAGATATTTTAATGGATTGGGGAGGAGAAAAAAATATTTTTTTTCATTGTTTTACAAAAAAGGAATTAGAAAATTTAGTTAAAAAAACAAATTTCAAGATTTTTGGAAAAGGAGAAATTTTAGTCGGCAGAGAGGCAAAAATTCGTTCAAAATTGCCAAATTCAAATTTTTATTTAATCGCTCAAAAGCCCTTATAGCTCAACCGGATAGAGCGTAACCCTCCGGAGGTTAAAATCTCCGTTCGAGTCGGAGTAAGGGCACATAAATATGAAAAAGAAAAAGGAAGAACCAATTAGTTTTAGAAATGAGAATGGGAAACAATTAGTTGGTGTTTTACATTTGCCTGAGGGGAAAAGAAAATTTCCGTTGGTTGTAATTTGTCATGGTTTTCAGAACACAAAAACCGAACGAAAATACATAAAATTAGCCAGGGCTTTAAGAGAACAAGGAATTTTAGTTTTCAGATTTGATTTTGAGGGATGCGGCGATTCTGAAGGACGACCAAGAGATATAACCGTAGAAAAAGAAATTTCAGATTTGAAAATAGCTCTAAAAACAGTGCTGGAAAAATGCGATGTTGATTCAGATAGAATAGGTTTTGTAGGCGGAAGTTTAGGCAGTGTGGTAGTTAGCTTGTTTGCAGAGAAAGAAAAAGCGGTAAAAACACTGGTGTTTTGGAGCCAGGCATTTGACCAGAAAAAACTTTTTGAAAATTGGTACAGCCGGGAAGACATTGCGAAAATAGAAAAAGAAACAGTAATTTATAAAGGAGAAAAAGAGATTGGCAAAGATTACTATTTGGAAAATAGCAATAAAGATTACTCTATTATTCTTTCAAAACTAAATTTACCTATTTTGATTATTCATGGAGAACAAGATGAAGATGTGCCAGTAGAATTTTCTAAGAGATTAGCAGAGAAATACAAAAATATTACTTTGGAAATTTTAGATAAGGCAAATCACAAATTCAACGACTTTCAGAGCCAGCAAGAATTAATCAGAATTACAACCGAATGGTTTAAAAAATATTTATAGACCATTACAAAATACTTGACAAAATTTTTTGCTGAATTAAAATTCTAAATTGAGGGGGGATGAGATTTTTCTCATAGGACAAACAATTTTTAATGCAGGAGGTCTAAAGCAGCTGCCTGATTTATGTCCAATCAGATCTGGAAAAAAGCCAAGAGCAAAAAGAATTGTTCTCCCCTCATTAAAGAAGAGGCGATAAACCTCTTTTTTGATTTGGAAAAATGTGTTAAGATACAAGTATGAAATACAAAATTGCTGTTTCCGGGGCTGCCGAAACAAATGTTTGTTCAAAAAACGCGGAAAAACTGGCAAAAGAAGTTGGCAAAGAAATTGCCAAACAAGGATGTATTTTAGTAACAGGGGCTACTACAGGCATACCTTATTTTTCCGTGCAGGGATTAGAAGAAGCAGGCGGGGTTAGCGTTGGTTTCTCGCCGGCCGCTTCTGAAATAGCGCATAGAAAGAAATATCGCCTTCCAAGGATTTCTGATATTATTGTTCATACCGGTTTTGGTTACGCGGGCAGAAATCTTTTAATGACCAGAGCGGCAGACGGAGTGATTATTATTTGCGGAAGAATGGGAACTTTAAATGAATTTACCATTGCTTTTGAAGATGAAAAACCAATTGCTGTTTTAATTGGTTCGGGGGGAACGGCGGATAAAATAAAAACAATTGTTGCAGGTCCTCACAGAGGAAATCAAAAAATTATTTATGAAAAAGAACCCAAAAAATTAGTGGAAAAATTAATAAAATTAATCAAAAAAGAAAAATTAAAGGTCGGAAAACCATTAAAATAATCAAAGTATTAAAATGCCTGAACAAACTTTTGAGGAAGGAAAGTTAATAGGGAAAATCTCTCATTATTTTAATAATATTAAAGTGGCTGTTGTTGAACTTTCTGCTCCTTTGAAGAAAGGTGATACTATTCGGATTGCCGGAGGCGAAACAGATTTTAGCCAGACAGTTGCGTCAATGGAAGACGAACATCAGAAAAAAGAAAAAGCCAAAAAAGGTGACTCAGTCGGGTTAAAAGTAAAAGAAAAAGTTAGAGAGGGATACAAGGTCTACAAGTTGTAATGTCGCTAAAATAGCGACATATCTAATAAAGGATAAGTTTCTTTTATCCATTTTGTTTTAATTGAAAAAACGCACCTACAGACCAGTCCATAGGTCTGTTTTTGTTTTTTAAAAAAATTTAACATCTTTTTTATCTTGAAATCTTGAAGAAAGGTGATAATATAAAACAATGAGTAATAAAACTGTGGAAAACTTACTTGACTTGCTTTTTTGTAAGTTAAGTAGTATTATTAAACTATAAACACCCTACCCAGCCATTAGGTCCGGTAGGGTTTTTCAAAAAAATTGACATTATATCTAAAATTTTCTACTATAAACTTGTATGGAGAAACGTATTGTAATTAATCCAAAAACAATATGCGGCAAGCCGGTAATTAAAGGAACAAGAATTCCGGTATATTTGATATTGAATTTATTAGCGGCTGGTTATACTTTTGAAAGAATTATCAAAGCCTATCCTAAACTTACTAAAAAAGATATTAAAGCGGCTTTAGATTATGCTCAGTTTCTTACAAAATACGAAGAAGAATTGATACCTCAAATCTCTCACAACAAAGTTTATGCTTAAGTTCTTGCTTAACGCAAATATTTCTTATGAAACTGCAGAGTTTCTTAAATCTAAGGGCTACGAAGCGAAAACCGTAGCCCAATTTGGTTTAGGAAAAGCCGAAGATGTAAAAATAGTTGAAAAAGCTATAAAAGAGAAAAGGATTATCATTACTTTTGACTTGGATTTTGGTGATATATTCTATTTTTCAACCAAAGAAAAAATTTGGATTATTGTATTACGGCTGAAAAATCAAACCGTGGAATCAGTAAATAAAACATTAGAATGGCTTTTAGAAACCAAAATTTTAGAGAAAAAAGAATTTCAAAATACTTTAATGATAGTTAAAGAAAAGAGGGTAAAAATAAGAAAAAAATTTAGCAATAAATAAAGATATGAAATTTATTGGTGATTTTCATATTCATTCAAAATATTCCCGCGCAACCAGCCCGCAGACGGATTTGGAAAATCTGGACAAGTGGGCGAAAATCAAAGGGATTGATGTTTTAGGCACAGGTGATTTTACTCATCCGGAGTGGTTTCAGGAATTAAAAGAAAAACTGGAACCAGCAGAACCCGGACTTTTTAAGCTGAAAAATTCTGATTCTAAAACAAGATTTGTTTTAACAAGCGAAATTAGCTGTATTTATTCAAAAGGAGGCAGTGTGCGAAAAATTCATATTGTAGTTTTTGCTCCTTCCTTAGAAATTGTTGAAAAAATCAATACTCAATTGGCATGGATAGGGAATTTAAAGTCAGACGGCAGGCCGATTTTGGGATTGGACGCAAAAGAACTGGCAAAAATTGTTTTAAATATTTCTCAAGATTGTTTTATTGTGCCGGCGCATTGTATGACCCCGTGGTTTGGCATTTTTGGTTCAAAATCCGGTTTTGATTCAATTGAAGAATGCTTTGAGGATTACTCCAAATATATTTATGCTTTGGAAACCGGGCTTTCCGCAGACCCTGAAATGCTTTGGCGAATTCCTGATGGCAGAAAATTAACTCTAATCTCAAACAGCGACGCGCACAGTCCGGCTAAACTGGGCAGGGAAGCAAATGTTTTTGAAGGACAGGAATTAAGTTATAATTCAATAATTCAGGCAATAAAAGATGGGGGAGACCCAAATCCTGCTAATTTGCTGAAACTGATTTATACAATAGAATTTTTTCCTCAAGAGGGAAAATATCATTTTGACGGCCATAGAGATTGCGAGATTTCTCTTTCTCCTGAAGAAACAAAAAAATATAACGGAATTTGTCCCAGATGCGGCAGGCCTTTGACAGTTGGCGTATTAAATAGAATAGAAAAATTAGCAGACAAAGAACAAGGCTTTAAGCCGGAAAAAGCGGTTCCATTCAAAAGTTTGGTGCCATTGCCTGAAATAATCGCTGATGTTTTAGGGGTGGGTTCCGGGACAAAGCAGGTTGAAGAACAATATAAAAATTTGATTGAAAAATTTGAAAATGAATTCAAGATTTTACTTGATGTTTCCCAGCAGGATTTGGAAACCGCAACTTTATCCGAGGTTGCTGAAGGAATTATAAAAGTCAGGCAGGGAGAAGTTAATATTGAACCGGGTTATGATGGAGTGTTTGGAAAAATTAGAATTTTTTCCAAGCAGGAACCAAAAACTTTATCAAAACAAAATACTCTATTCTGATTATGACTATTGGTATTCCGCGAGCGTTAATTTATTGGAAAAGACCGGATTTTTGGCAAAGTTTTTTTGAGAATTTAGGTTGTGATGTTTTGTTATCTCCAAAAACCAATAAAGAAATTATTGAGAAAGGAGTGAAATCAGCTGACCCGGAAACCTGTTTTTCATTTAAAGTTTTTTTCGGGCATTTATTATGGCTTGATGAAAAATGCGATTTTGTTTTCGTTCCTTGTTTAAAAACAAATAAAGAAAAATTAGAATATTGTCCCAAATTTTTCGGCTTGCCGGATTTGGCAAAAATTTTGACCAAGACACCAATTCTGACTGAAACTTTTGATGAAAGAAAAGAAAAATTTGAAAAAACGCTTAAAAAATTAGGAAAAAAATTAAACAAGAGTCGGACAGAAATACAAGAAGCAATAAAAATTGCCTTGTTAAAAGAAAAAGAGACAAAAGAAAAACAAAAAAAAGATTTTTTTGAAAAGATTAAATCTAAAAAGCCAAAAATTGTTTTGGTCTCTCATCCGTATAATTTATATGACGATTATGTTAATTTAAGGACTAAAGAAAAATTGGAAAGATTAGGAGCAGAAGTAATATTTATTGACGAAATCCCAATAGATGAAACCCGAAATGAAATATATCCGAAGTTTCACTGGGAATTTGCTAAAGAAATAATGGAAAAGGTTCAAGCAATTTTAGATTACGATATTGCCGGGGCTATTGAGATTTCTTCTTTTCAGTGCGGATGCGACGCGGTACTGAAAGAATTTGTGGAAAAAGAATTCAAAAGTTCTAAAATTCCTTTTTTATATTTAATTATTGACGAACAGACCGGCGAAGCCGGGCTTCAGACCAGATTAGAAGCGTTTATAGACACTTTAAAATCATGAAGATTACTTTTGCTTATTGGGGAAATTATACCATTGCTTTTATTTCGCTTTTCCAAAAATTGGGAATAAATGTAATTCCTCCAGAAAAAACTAACCAGCAATCAATTATTGAAGGAGCTAAAATTTCTCCAGAAATGTATTGTTTTCCGTTGAAAGCAAATATCGGAAATTATTTAACAGCAATAAAAAAAGGCGCTGATACTGTTTTTATGGTTACCAGTTTGAGCGGTTCCTGCCGTTTAAGATATTACGGAATAATACAAGACAAAGTTTTATCAGAAGCCGGCTATAAAGTTAATTTTGTTATTTTAAATCAAAACTTCATAGATATTTATCAAAAACTTAAAAAAATTTCAGGCGCTTCTTTTTGGCAGATAGTAAAAGCGGTTTATTTCTTTTTCAAAAAGCTGCATCTTATTGAAAAACTGGAGAAAAAAGCCCAATATTTGCGGCCAAGAGAAAAAATAAAAGGCCAAACCGACCAAATTCTGAGAGAAACATTTCCTCAATTAGAGAAAGTTAGAAATCTAAGAGAATTAACAAAATTAAAAAGAGAAATAAAAAAGAAAATTTCTGAAATTGAGATTGACAGCAAAAAAAATGTTCCGAGAATTGGCATTATCGGAGAAATTTTCACGGTTACTGACGGGGCAATAAATTTTGGAATTGAAGAAAAATTAGGCAAGCAAGACATTGAAGTTCATCGGGAAATGGATGTTACTTACCATCTTAAAAAAATAATTTGTCCCTGGAAGGACTGGCAAATTCAGAAAAAAATAAATCCTTATTTAAAATCTACGGTCGGAGGCCATGGCAGGGACGCTATTTTTGAAATGTTAAACTATACTAAAAATAACTTTGACGGTATAATTCATTTACTTCCTTTTGGCTGCATGCCGGAAGTTGTAATAAGGCCGATTTTGGAAAAAATTCATCAGGAAACAGGCATTCCTTTTTTATCTTTATCCTTGGATGAACAGGTAGCCGAAGCAGGAATTAATACACGGCTGGAAGCATTTGTTGATGTAGTAAAAAATCATTATAATAACAAAAATCATTAAATCCCGCTTTCAGCGGGAAAAAATTCATGAAATGTTATCTAGGTATTGATGTCGGGTCTGTTTCCACTAATTTGGTTTTGATTGATAAAGAAAACAATGTTTTGTTTTCTCTTTATATCAGGACAGAAGGAGATCCGATTTCCGCAATTAAAAAGGGCTTGAAATTATTAAAAGAAAAAATTCCTGAAAATGCTGAAGTTGTTGGAGTGGGAACTACCGGTTCAGCCAGGCAATTAGCCGGAGTAATTACAGGAGCTGATTTGATAAAAAATGAAATTACCGCCCACGCGCGCGGGGTTGCTCATTTTATTCCTGATGTAAAAACAATTATTGAAATCGGTGGACAGGACTCAAAAATTATAATTTTAGAAAATGGAGTGGTTGTTGATTTCGGACTCAATCTTTTGTGCGCCGCCGGTACAGGAAGTTTTTTAGACGCTCAGTCCTTTCGATTGAAAATTCCAATACAAGAATTCGGCAAATTAGCATTAAGTTCAAAACAACCAACAATAATTTCAAGCCGATGTACTGTCTTTGCCGAATCAGATATGATTCACAAACAGCAAATCGGACACAAAACCGAAGATATTGTTGCAGGACTTTGCCAGGGATTGGCAAGAAATTTTTTAGCCAATATCGCCAAAGGCAAAAATATAAAACCGCCGATAGTTTTTGAAGGAGGCGTTTCTGAAAATTTAGGAATGAGAAAAGCGTTTGAAGAAGCGTTAAAAGAGAAAGTTATTATTCCCAAGTATAATACGGTAATGGGCGCTTTTGGCGCGGCTTTATTGGTAAAAGAGATGTCTCCTCAAAAGAGCAAATTTTTTGGTTTTGGGGTTATTGATAAAGATATAAAATGTACTTCTTTTCAATGCAAGGGTTGTCCTAATCAATGCGAGGTGATTGAGGCAAGAATAGATGGAAAAGTAATGGCTCGCTGGGGAGACCGCTGCGGCAAGTGGTCAAACCTTAATATGAATAATATTTAAATATTACATTCAAAATTATGATTGAAATTGAGGAATATAAATTTGGTTCTATTACTATTCAGGGAAAGGTTTATGAATATGATGTTGAGGTCAGGTGGACCGGAGAAGTTTTGAAATGGTGGAGAATAGAAAGCCATAATGTTGTTATTGAAGACATTAAAAGAGCGATTGAACAAGAGCCCAAATTAATTATTATCGGCACCGGCGAGTCTGGTTTGATGAAAGTGGCGGATGAAACAAAAAAAGAAATTATTTCCAAAGGCATTGGATTAATAATTGATACAACCGAAAAAGCGGTAAAAGCGTTCAATGCTCAAAACCAAAAAAAAGTAATAGGCCTTTTCCATTTAACCTGCTAAAAGTAGGAGTTATTACCTTGGAAGCCAGGAAATTAAATTATCTTTAATTTTAAATCTGCCGTTTATAAATTTTTCAATTACCCAGATGTTGGTTTTGCAGTGTTCGGTGATTTCCGAAACCGTCACACTGCTTTTATCTTCAGCTAAAGCCATATAAGGTAAAATTTGGTCAGACAAATGTTTGTCTAAACAGGCGCCGGTTTTTTCTTCTTTCAATAATTCTAAAGCAGCTTCTTTGCCAATATCTTCAGCTCTTTTTCCAAGTTTTCCTAAATTATCAGTTCCGATTATAGTATTTTCAAATTCAGCAATTAAACAGATTTGGCTTCCTAAACACTGAGTTGGATAATAGTCGCATTTTTCTTCAATTGGCAGGTTTAATTTTCCTAATACTTCTCTTACGCCGGCTATTTGCCTTTCAGCTATTTTTTTTGTTTTCAAAAATTCTGAAGCTCCAGAGATAACTAAAATCTTTTTTAATTCTCCTCTTTCAGTTAAATTAAGTTTTTTTAATGTGGAAGGGAAAACAGTCACTTCAACTTTTGCCCCGCCTTCCGGGTAATAACCTCTTTTTATGAGGTTTGTTTCTGCTTTTATGCCAATTTTTCCCAGAATTTTTAGAAAAACATAATTAAAATAATCAAAAGTTGGCGAGAAAAAGGTGTCAGTGGCTCCACTGTCAAAAATTATTTTGGTTGGAGAAGAAGCGAATAAAGCAGGAAGGATTAATGTTTGTAAAATCAAAGTAATACTGCCGGCTGTTTCAATTTTTATTCTCAATGAATCTGGCTTTTCTTGAAATTCACCCGGGAAAAATTTAATTTCTTTTGAACCAAGTTTATCTCCTTCCAGTCTACCGAGGCAAAGTTGAGATAAAGATTGAATTTCTAAAAGTTCCTGGGCACTCAGATTAGGAATGTTAAAGACCCAGCAGGGTTTTTTAGTTACTGCTGACAAGACGCAGGCAGTTCGCAATGCTTTATCAATTTTAATAATAGATTGATTTGCCATAAATATGGTGCTTGACAAGGTTATTTGGTTAAGTATACTGGAAATAGATGAACAAGAGAATAGAAAAAATTAATTTTCCCTGCCCATCAGCCAGATATATTTTAGCTGGATGGATTTTGAATTTAGTCATTGTCACTATTTTCACTAAAAAAACATTAAAGAGGTTTGGTAGCCAAATGAAACAAGAACCATAAAAAATAAAAACACTTAGATTATAAACTACTGAACCTCCAACAACGGAGGTTCTTTCTTTAATAATCCAAGAAGCGTATGTCAAATATTAAAAATTTTTACTTAACTAAAAAAGGATTGGAAAAAATAGAAAAAGAATACACGGAATTGAAGTATTTTCAACTTTCCAAAAACAGAGAAGAATCTCCGGAGTTTTTGGTTAAAACGAGAATGGAAAATTTAGAAAATATTTTGAGAAATGCTGAATTAATTAAATTGCCTGCAAAGCGAAAACAAGATATTATTAATCTTGGAGCCGAGGTTGTTTTAGAAAAGCCGGGCAAACAAACTAATAAATTTTTAATTATCGGTTCTCTTGAAACAAATCCCGAACAAGGAAAAATATCTTTTGAATCTCCGATAGGACAGGCGCTTTTAGGCCGTAAAGTCGGCGATAAAATAACGATTAGTTCTCCGGTAAAAACAATTTATAAAGTTAAGAAAATTAATTACCAGCATCTTTAATGAAAAACACAAAAACAAAACAAGTTATTATTTTCTTGATTATTCTATTTGGTTTATTTTTTCTTTGGGGTCCAAATTCTTGGTTAGAGCAGGGTTTTTATCAATTGGAATTAGACCGGAACTTTTTTGACTCGGTTATGGAAAACGATATTATAATAATTTTTAATTCAGGCGGCTGGGGAAATACTCCATTAGAACAAGCCGAAGATTTTGCCCCGATTATAAAAGGAATTCAGCAAACTCTTGATGAATTGGGTTATAATTCATTAGTTGTTCCGTATATCAGAACCAAAAATAGTTTATTGGCAAAAATATCCAGCGCAAAGGACTTTTTTAATTCTTTTGAATTTTCTTCAAGCGCGTTGGCTGAAAAAATAGAAACCATTAACAAAAATTTTCCTGATAAAAAAATTATCATAACCGGTCTTTCTAACGGAGCTGCTTTAGTTGATAAAACAACAAAAAAGATTTCTGCTCAAACAAAAGATTCAGTTTATGTAATAACTACCGGTATTCCTTTTTGGTGCGAAAGATTTGAATCAGACAATGTTCTTCAATTAGATAATGACGGCAAAGACAGTTTATCATCCGGGAAAATAAAAACCTTGATTTTTACTTTAATCAAGACGCCTTTCAAATGGATTTCATCAAGATTAGAAGGTGAGCATTTAACTTCTGCCCAGTCTTTGCAGGTTCCGGGGCATAAATATCCTTGGCTTTCCGCGGAAGTCGGGCAGAGAGTTGTAACTTTTTTGAAACTTTGTCAATTTTAGGATATAATATCTTAAGATGAAGAAAATTTTACTTGTTTTGCTTTCTCTTTTAATCGGATTGGGGCTTTTTGTTTGGATTGGGAAAATAACGGGCTGGCAGGAAATTAAACAGAGTTTTTTGCTTTTTACCGGCTGGCAGGGATTTGTAATTCTTGGCCTGACTTTATTGATGATGCTGATAGGAACATGGAAATGGAAAGAGATTTTGAAAGGAGAAAATATCACGATTTCTTTCAGGGACTTATTTAAGCCGTATATATTGGGTTTTTCAATAATGTTTTTAGCTCCAATTTTGCTTTGGGGCGGCGAAGTTTTCCGAAGTTATATCTTGAAAAAAAACAATTCAATCCCTTGGTCAAAAGGAATGGCGTCAGTGATTATAGAAAGAATTTTAGAGTGGACAGCCAACTTGATAATTATTTTTTTTGGACTTTTATTTTTTCTCTTAATGATTGGCCTTCCGCCAATAAAATTGCTTATAATTTTCGGCGGTATTTTTTTTGTTTTTAGCGGATTTATTTTTTATTTTTATTTTAAGACATTTAAAGGAGAAAGCATGGCTAAATTTTTTTTAAGAAAATTTGGTTTTAAAGATTTAGGCGACCAAAGCGCTGTTTTGAAAATTGAAAAAGAAATTTTCAATTTTTTCAAACCAAGGCAAAAATTAATGTGGAAAGGCGTAGGACTTTCTTTTTTAAGGGCAGCAGTGATGTATGTGAGGACATGGCTTTTAATTGTTTTTTTATTGGGAAAAGGCATTGGTATTTTACCTGCTTTATCTGTTCTTGGTTTTAGTTATTTAGCGGTAATGATTCCTATTCCGGCCGCTTTGGGTTCTCATGAGGCAATTCAGACATTTGCGTTTAATTCTTTGGGATTAGGAGCTTCTTCCGCTACAGCTTTTACTATGATTATCAGGGGAGCAGAAACAATTATTGCTTTAATGGGAATAATGCTTTTGTTTAAATTCGGCATGGGGTTTATTTATACAAAATTGAATAACCTTAAACCAAACAATTTTAATAATGATTAATGATGCGTAATCAAGAACTGGCTAAAATTTTTTACAAGATTGCTGATTTTTTGGAAATGGATGAAGTGCAGTTTAAGCCATACGCTTATCAAAAAGCGGCTATTGCTTTAGAGACTTTAGAAAAAGATGTAAAAGAAATTTACAAAAAAGGAGGAATAAAGGCGCTGGAAAAAATTCCCGGAATAGGAAAAAGCATTGCTGAAAAAATCATTGAATACCTAAAAACCGGAAAAATAAAATATGAGCAGGATTTAAAAAAGAAAATGCCGATAGATGTAGAAGAATTGTCTGCTGTTGAGGGAATGGGACCGAAAAAAATAAAAATTCTCTATCA
>JAGMAB010000019.1 GCA_023131055.1 Candidatus Parcubacteria bacterium
ATAGCGATTATTGATAATGCCGATTTTTTAACAGCTGACGCCCAGCATTCGCTTTTAAAAATTTTGGAAGAGCCGAAAGGTTCATGCATTTTAATTTTAATCAGCAGGTCTTTGGAAAATTTGTTTCCAACCATTTGTTCGCGATGCGAAATTTTAAAATTTTATCCCGTAAAGAAAAGCGAAATTGAAAATTATGTTCATTCTGAAGAGATTATTAGTATTTCTTTGGGAAGACCGGGACTCGCAATAGATTTTTCTTCTAATCCTGAAAAACTAAAAGAATACAAGCAGAAAATAAAAGAACTGATTGAAATTTCGCGTTCTGACTTGGCTTTTCGTTTTCAATACACAAAAGAACTGTCTCAAAATTCAAACATAAGAGAAATTTTATTTATCTGGTTAAAATATTTCAGGAATATTTTATTGGAAAAGTGTTTGACGCAAGGCGTTGAGCATTCTAACTATCCTTTTTCAAAATTAAAAAAAATTCTGCGGCAAATTCAAAATACAAATTTTTTAATTTCAACAACTAATGTTAATATTAGATTATCGTTAGAAATGTTAATGTTAGAATTGTAATTTATTATGGAATACAAAGAAATTGTTAACAAAATTAAACCGGAATTGGACAAGGTGATTAGTTTTTTTGAAAGGGAATTAATACAGATTCATATTGGCAGGGCAACGCCTTCTTTGGTTGAGGATGTAATGGTTGATTGTTTTGGCAAAAAAACTCCTTTGAAACAATTAGCCGCCATATCCACGCCTGAACCAAAACAAATTTTAATTCAGCCATGGGATAAATCATATATTGAAGAAATTATTTTTGCTTTGGAAAAAAGCAATCTGCGGGCAACTTCTATTGTTGAAAAAGACACAATTCGCCTTAATTTGCCCGGTTTAACCGAAGAGTTTCGCAAGAATTTGCTTAGGCTATTATCTGAAAAACAGGAAGATGGGAAAAAAACCATCCGTAGGTGGCGGGAGGAGGTCTGGTCGGAAATTCAACAGGGTTTTAGAGAAGGAGAAATCAGAGAAGATGATAAGTTTCGCGCAAAAGATGAGCTTCAGGATTTAGTTGATGAATATAATAAAAAGATTGAGGAAATAGGGGACAGGAAGAAAAAAGAAATACAAGGTTAATTTTTATGGTATTTGCAATTTTAATTGTTGTTATTAGTTTTGTGGCGTTGCTAATCTTACACGAGTTTGGCCATTTTATTATTGCTAAAAAATTCGGGGTGGATGTGGAAGAATTTGGTATTGGGTATCCGCCCCGGCTCTTTGGAAAAAAATTCAGAGGAACATTATATTCTTTAAATCTTATACCGTTCGGAGCTTTTGTCAGAATTAAGGGAGAACAGGGCGGAATAGAAGACGCTCGCAGTTTCAGTACAAAACCAATATGGCAAAGATGCCTGATTATTATTGGAGGCGTCGCGTCTTTTTGGCTTGTTGCTATGATTTTATTAAGCATTGTTTTTGCAATGGGCGTGTCTCAAGCAATTCCGGATGACGAGGAAGCAATAAACGCAAAAGTTCAAATTGTGGGTATTATTGCTAATTCACCGGCTGAACAAGCAGGGATTAAAATAGGAGACACTATACGAGAATTTACAAAAGTTAAAGAAGTTCAGGAATTTACAGAAAAATATAAGGGACAAGAAGTGGTTTTAACAATTGAAAGAATGGGGGAAGTTTTGGATGTTTCATTGACGCCAAGAGTTTCTCCTCCAGAAGGAGAGGGGGCTATGGGTATTGCTTTAGTGAGAACAGTTGAGAAATCTTATCCCTGGTATTTAGCTCCGATTAAGGGCGTTGAGTCCTGCATTTCTTTAACCGGTTCAATTATCATTGGTTTGTTTCAAGTTTTTACCGGTTTAGTTACAGGCAATGGATTGCCCCCGGGCAGCCAATTAATGGGTCCGATAGGAATTGGCTCTATGATGACCCAGGCGGTACAAATAGGAGTTGCTTATTATCTTCAGTTTATCGCTTTAATTTCTATTTATCTGGCTATTTTTAATATCCTGCCTATTCCGGCTTTAGATGGCGGAAAGTTGATTTTCTTGGGAATTGAAGCAATTAGAAAAAAACCTGTGAGCCAGAAAGTTGAACAAAATATTACCGGTTTTTTCTTTCTTTTATTAATTTTCTTGCTGATTTTTATTACTTTCAAAGACATCCAAAGATTATTTTGATATGAAACAGTCGCAGATTTTTTGTAAAACATTAAGGCAAGCGCCTAAAGACGAAAAATGCGTGAGCGCTCGGCTTTTAATCAGGGCCGGTTTTGTCGCTAAATTAAGCGCAGGGGTGTATACTTTTTTGCCTTTTGGACTTAGAGTTTTAGAAAAAATTCAAAAAATAATTTCTGAAGAAATAGAAGAGATAAACGGCAAAAGGATTCTAATGCCGGTTCTTGTCCCTAAAAAAAATTGGCAGAAAACAGGAAGATGGGACAGTTTTAAGGAACTTTTCAAGGTTAAAGGAAAAAATAATCAAGAATATGGCTTGGGTTCTACTCATGAAGAAGTAATAGCGCCATTGGTTCAGCAATATGTTTCTTCTTACAAGGATTTGCCTTGTTATGTTTATCAAATTCAGACAAAATTCAGAGATGAAATAAGGGCAAAATCAGGAATTTTAAGGACTCGGGAATTTGATATGAAAGACCTGTATTCTTTTCATACGGATGAGAAAGATTTAGACAGGTATTATGAAAAAGTAAAAAACACATATTTTAAAATTTTGAAAAGAATGGGTTTAAGAGCCCAAACTTATTTATGTTTGGCTTCGGGCGGAAGTTTTTCCAAGTTTTCCCACGAGTTTCAGACAATAACTCCTGCCGGCGAAGATATTATTTATATTTGTGAAAATTGCGGTTTGGCTATTAACCAGGAAATCAAAGCAGAATATCCAAAATGTCCGGAATGCGGAAAAAAAGAATTTAAGAAAGAAAAAGCAATTGAAGTGGGTAATATTTTTAAACTAAAAACAAAATATACCGAACCGTTTAATTTTCAATTTATTGACAAAGACGGTTCCAAAAAATTAGTAATAATGGGCTGTTATGGAATAGGGCCCTCGCGTTTAATGGGAACAATTGTTGAAACACATAATGATGAAAAAGGCATAATTTGGCCTAAAGAGATAGCTCCTTTTCAAGTTCATTTGATTCAAATTGAAAATACTCAAAAAATTAAAAATGTTGCGGAAAAGTTATACAATGATTTACAAAAACAAGGGGTTGAAGTATTATATGACGATAGAGACAAGACAGCCGGAGAAAAATTTGCCGACGCTGATTTAATTGGAATACCCTTAAGAATAGTAATAAGTAAGAAAACGTTAGAAACAAACTGCGTAGAAATTAAAAATAGGGGAGAAGAAAAAATCCAGTTAGTAAAGATTAAAGAATTATCGCAATTTTTAAAATCCTATGTTTAATAAAATTTTATCATATATTTCAGAAGATATTGCCATTGACTTGGGCACTGCCACTTGTTTGGTTTATGTAAGAGGGCGGGGGATTGTCATAACCGAACCGTCGGTGGTAGCGGTCAACCAAAAGACAGGACAGGTTTTAGCAATAGGCGAAGAAGCGAAAAAAATGGTTGGCAGAACCCCGGCTCATATTGTGGCTACACGGCCTTTGGTATCCGGAGTTATTTCTGATTTTGAAGTTACTGAACAAATGCTTAGATACTTTATTGAAAAAGCGCACAAACGCAAGTTTCTTTTAAGCCCGAGGCCGCGCGTAATTGTTGGTATTCCTTGCGGAGTTACTGAAGTGGAAAAAAAAGCGGTTTGCGACGCGGCTAAAAATGCCGGCGCCAGAGAAGTTTTTTTAATTGAAGAACCAATGGCAGCGGCTATTGGCGCCAGATTGCCAATTCAGGAAGCCGGCGGAAATTTTATTATTGACATTGGCGGAGGAACAACAGAAGTGGCTGTAATTTCTTTAGGCGGTATTGTTATATCAAAGAGTTTAAGAATAGCGGGAGACAAGCTTAATCAGGATATTGTTCAATTTGCCCAGGAAGAATATAAATTGCTTATTGGCGAACGAACAAGCGAGGCGATTAAAATCGGCATTGGCTCGGCTTATCCTTTGAAAGAAAAGAAAGAAATGCCTATGCGGGGAAGAAATTTAGTTACCGGGCTTCCGGAAGAAATTTTGGTTTCTGACGAGGATATAAGAAAAGCGCTGGAAAAATCAGTGAGGCAGATTGTTACTGAAGTAAAAACTGCGGTAGAAGAGACGCCGCCTGAATTATTGGCTGATGTAATGGCTTCCGGAATTCAAATGGCAGGAGGCGGTTCGCTTTTGCGCGGTCTGGATATTTTAATCCAGAAAGAAACAAAAATTCCAACCAAAATTATTGAAGACCCTATGACTGCCGTTGTGAGGGGCGGCGGAATGGTTTTGGAAAACCTTGACCAACTGCAAGAGGTCTTAGTGGAAACAGAATACCTTGAAGCGCCGAAGTGAAATATGATTACAAAACAAGAAACAGAACATATTGCCAAGCTTGCCCGCTTGGGTTTAACAAAAAAAGAAATAGGGGAGTTTCAAAAAGAACTTTCAGTAATTTTGGATTATTTTGAAAAATTAAAAAAAGCAGATATATCTAATGTTAAAGCGTTTAGCCAATCTGTGCTTTTAGAAAATGTAATGCGGGAAGATGAAGCGAAAAAACAGGATTTAGAAATAGTTGATAGATTAATAAAAGCAGCGCCGGATAGAGAAAAAAGATATGTAAAAGTAAAAAGCGTTTTATGAATTTAACTAATCTTACTATTAATCAAGCTCATCAAGGTTTGATAAAAAAGCAGTTTTCAGCAAATGAATTAGCAAGAGGTTATTTAGATAAAATAAAAAAAAAGGATAAAGAAATTTGCGCTTTTTTAACCGTGACTGAAGAATTAGCTCTTTCACAGGCAAAAAAAATTGACGATTTGATTGCAAAAGGAAAAGAAATTTCGGTTTTAGCCGGAATTCCGCTTGCAATTAAGGATAATATTTTGGTTGATGGCGTGAAAAGCACTGCCGGCTCAAAAATTTTACAAGATTATATTGCGCCGTATGACGCTACGGTAATAAAAAAACTTAAACAAGAAAAGGTTTTGATTTTGGGCAAGACAAATTTGGACGAGTTTGCCATGGGTTCGTCCTGCGAGAATTCAGCTTTTAAGTTGACTAAAAATCCCTGTGATTTATCTTGCGTGCCAGGAGGTTCTTCCGGCGGCTCTGCCGCTGCCGTTGCGTCTGATGAATGTATTTGCGCTTTGGGTTCTGATACAGGCGGTTCTATCAGGCAGCCGGCTTGTTTTTGCGGAGTAGTCGGACTTAAACCAACTTATGGGGTTGTTTCACGGTATGGCTTGATTGCTTTTGCTTCTTCTTTAGACCAAATTGGACCAATTACTAAAACAATAGAAGATTGCCAAATTGTTTTTGACGCAATAAAAGGAAAAGACCTATTGGATTCAACAAGCGTTGAAAATCCAAAAATACAGAATACAGAATACAAAATCCAAAACTTGAAAATTGGCGTTCCGAAAGAGTATTTTATTAAAGGAATGGATACAGAGGTTGAAAAAGTAATCAAAAGCGCGATTAAGAAATATGAGAAACTCGGAGCGAAAATTATAGAAATTTCTTTACCGCATACTGAATATGCTTTGGCTTGTTACTATATGATTTCAACTTCAGAAGCCAGCGCCAATTTAGCCAGATACGACGGCATAAGATACGGCTATTCAGAAGCGAAAAGCGAAAAGCGAAAAGCGAAAAACTTGTTAGATGTGTATTTACAGACAAGAGAACAGGGTTTTGGTTCGGAAGTTAAGCGAAGAATTATGCTGGGAACTTATGCTTTGTCAGCCGGATATTATGATGCATATTATAAAAGGTCGCAGAAAGTTAGGACTTTAATACAAAAAGATTTTGAAAACGCTTTTAAGCGAGTGGATGTGATTTTTTGTCCGGTTTCTCCAACTCCGGCTTTCAAAATCGCGGAAAAAATTGCGGATCCTTTGAAAATGTATTTGTCTGATATTTTTACCATTTCAGTTAATTTAGCAGGATTACCTGCTTTGTCTTTGCCAGTTGGCAAGGTCGGCAATCTGCCAATTGGTTTGCAAATTATCGGAAAACCGTTTGACGAGGATAAAATTTTACAAACAGGTTTAATTTTTGAAAATTTATGTCAGAAATAATTTCGGAAATAATTTCTTTTTTAACAGCGCCTGAAATTAGCGGCTGGCTGTTAGCCGCTAAATTCGTGTTTTTGTTTTTTGCTTTTGTTTTTATTCTGATTATTGTTCTTGGTCTTTTGAAAACCACTTGGCTGGAAAGGATTATGTTAAAGGATATGGTGGAATTTTTAACTCTTAAGCCTTACAGCCAGTCAAAGTTTAAAAAAATCTGGGATAAAATTACCGGGCGGAAAACTTAAATTCAGTTTGCTTTTTATCAAAAACCAGGTTATACTAAACTTTAGTTTAATATATCAAATCTTTGATTTGCTATACTAAATTATCATCGCGGGGTGGAGAAGTAGTATTCCGCAAGAAGCGGAACCCATAAACATATGTTTTATACTACTTATATCCTTTATAGTTCTAGTTATAATCGGTATTATATAGGTCATACTAATAATCTTAAGTTTAGATTAAGACAGCATAATGGAGATAAATCTTCATGGACAAAATCTTATAGACCCTGGATTGTTATATATCAAAAGGATTATAAGATAAGAGCAGCTGCAATGAAAGAAGAAAAATATTTGAAATCTTTAAAAAATAAAAAAAGAATTGAAGAATATATCGCGGGGTGGAGAAGTAGTATTCCGCTAGAAGCGGAACCCATAAACAAAAGAAAGAATTAAACAATATGATCGCGATCATCGCGGGGTGGAGAAGTAGTATCTTGCGAGGCCCATAACCTCGAGACGGCCGTGCAATTCGGCCCCCCGCAACAAAGAATTAAAATTTAATAATGGTTGGATTGAAGGATTAGCTAAAATGGCGGTGTAGCTCAGTGGTTAGAGCAATGCCTTCATAAGGCAGAGGTCGCTGGTTCAAATCCAGCCATCGCTACAAATCTTTAAAATTTTGGGGGCGTAGATCAATTGGTTAGATTGCTTCCTTGTCACGGAAGAGGTTGCCGGTTCAAGTCCGGTCGCTCCCGCAAAAGAAAAAACCGACTAAGTCGGTTTTTTCATAATCCGGCATTTTTTTATGTTTTGAGATTAGTAATAATATTGCGACCGCAAGAACATTACTAATTTACTTTTTCCACAGAAAATAATTGCTTTTAGGTAAAAAATAAGTTATAATAAACTTAAGTTTGATATATCAAATCTTTGATTTGTTATAATAAAAATACATATGGACTTAAAAAAGCTTAAAATCACTGCGCAGAAAGATATAAAATCTGCTCAAAATTTAGCGGAATTAAATAATGTTTTCAAAAAATATCTGGGTAAAAAAGGCGAACTTACCCGAATTTTGCGTTCATTAAAAGATTTGCCGATAAAAAAAAGAAAAACTCAAGGCAAATTAGCCAATCAAATAAAAAAAGACCTGGAATTAATTATACAAGAGAGAAAAGACAAGCTCCAAGATGCAAAATACAAGATACAAAATACAGATTTTGATATTACCGCTCCGGGAAAAAGCCCTGTTTTAGGACATCTGCATCCTTTAACTTTAGTGAGGCGAAAAGTTGCGGAAATTTTCCAGTCAATGGGATTTACAATAGTTCAGGGTCCTGAAGTTGAGACAGAATGGTATAATTTTGACGCGTTAAATATTCCCAAAGAACATCCGGCAAGAGATTTATGGGATACTTTTTGGTTAAAGCCAAAAAACAAAAAGTTGTTATTGCGGACTCACACTTCGCCGGTTCAAATCAGGTATATGGAAAAGAATCAGCCGCCTTTGCGGATTATTGTTCCAGGAAGAATTTTCAGGCATGAAGCAACTGACGCTTCTCACGAAATAAACTTTTATCAAGTAGAGGGATTGATGATAGACAAAAAAGGAAAAATAACAGTAGCTAATTTTAAGGCGATTATTGACGAATTTTTCAAAGGATTTTTTGAAAAACAAACAAAAATACGATTAAGGCCTTCTTATTTTCCATTTGTGGAACCTGGTTTTGAAATAGATATAAGTTGCGTTAATTGTCTTGGTAAAGGCTGCAGTGTTTGCGCTCAAACCGGGTGGGTAGAGATTTTAGGAGCCGGTATGGTTCATCCTAATGTGTTGAAAGCAGTTGGATTAAATCCAAAATTCTGGCAGGGTTTTGCTTTTGGCGTTGGAATGGACAGGTTGGCAATGCTCAAATATAAAATTAATGACATTCGTTTGTTTTATTCAAACGACCTTAGATTTTTACAGCAATTTTAATATATGATATTTTCATACAATTGGCTACAATCTTTTTTTCGGGGTAGATTACCCAAACCAAAAAAACTGGCAGAGATTTTAACTATGAGCAGTTTTGAAATTGAGAAATTAGAAAAAAAAGGCGATGATTGGGTTTTAGACATTGATGTTTTACCGAATAGAGCCGGGGATTGTTTTTCGCATTTAGGAATAGCAAGAGAGTGCGCTGCGCTCTTAAACTTAAAACTTAAAACACAAAACACAAAATTTCAACCTAAAACTCAAAACTTAGATATTAAAAATTTGCTTAAAATTAAGGTAGAAAATTCTGATTTATGTTCAAGATATACTGCCAGAGTAATGATTGATGTTAAAATAGGGGAGTCGCCAGAATGGATGAGAGAAAGATTAAAGGTTTGCGGTTTGCAGCCAATTAATAATGTTGTTGATATTGCTAATTATGTAATGTTAGAGCTTGGACAGCCTTTGCACGCTTTTGATTTGCATAAAATTTCAGGTAAAAAAATTATTGTGAGAAAAGCGAAAAAAGGGGAGAAGATAATTACTTTGGATAATAATAAATTTAATTTGGCTCAGGATATTTTAATTATTGCCGATGAGAAAAATCCTTTGGCAATTGCCGGAATTAAGGGCGGGAAAAAAGCGGAAATTGATAAGAATACAAAAACAATTGTTTTGGAAGCTGCTAATTTTGACAAAATAATCATAAGAAAAACCAGACAGGAATTAAAGCTTCAAACAGACGCTTCTCTGCGTTTTGAACATGGTATTGACGCAAATTTAACCGAGCAGGGAATAAACAGAGCCGCTGATTTAATTCAAAAAATATGTAATGGAAAAACATCTAAGGGATTGATTGATTTTTTTCCAAAAAAAGTTTTTCCAAAAACGATAAAATTGGAATTGGATTATATTGAGCAATTATTAGGAGTAAAAATTCCCAAAAAAGAAATAATCAGCATCTTTCAAAAATTAGGTTTTACACCTATAGACCAGTCTATAGGTGTAAAAAAGATGTTGCTTGTAAAAATTCCTACATTCAGATTAGATATTTCTATACCTGAAGATTTGATTGAAGAAATAGGCAGAATTTACGGTTATGACCATATTAAACCGATTTTTCCTTTGGCTGTTTTAACCCCTCCAAAAAGAAACATAGATTGTTTTTGGCAAAAAAAAGTTAAAAATATTTTGAAAGAAACAGGGTTCACGGAAGTTTATAATTATTCGTTTATCAACGAGAAAGACGCAAAAATTTTTAACTGGCAGCAAAAAACACTTATTGAGTTAGAAAATCCATTAAGCGCTGAACAAAAATATTTAAGGCCTTGTCTGATTCCTAATTTATTAAAAAATATTCAGAAAAACCAAAAGCGTTTTAATGAGATTAAAATTTTTGAATTAGGAAAAGTTTTTAGAACAGGATTAAAAACAGGGGTAGAGGAAAAAAGAATGCTCACCGGAATTTTGACAGGCAATAATATGTTTTATCAAACAAAGGGAGTTGTTGATTTATTGTTAAATAAATTAGGCATTAGCAATGTTTGGTATAATGAGCAGGAAATGTTTATTTGCAAGACAAAAAAATGCGCTGAAATTAAAATTAATGGCAAGGGAATTGGATTTTTAGGAGAGATTTCCGCTGAAATTAAAGCCTGCGTTTTTGCTATTGATTTTGAAAAGCTGCAGAAACATTGTTCGGAAGAAGTAATGTATCAACCAATTTCCCTTTATCCAACAGCTATCCGGGATTTAGCTGTTTTAGTGCCAAGAGAAATCAAAGTTGCGGATGTTTTGAATAAAATTAATATTGCCGGAGGAAAATTAGTGCGGGATGTTGACATTTTTGATATTTACGAGGGCGAGAAAATACAGGATGGCAAAAAGAATTTTGCTTTTCATATAATTTATCAGGCAGAAGACAGAACTCTAACTAATAAAGAGATTGACGAAATTCACAATAGAATTATTAAAGTATTAGAAAAGAATCCATCGTGGGAAGTACGTAAGTGAATTTTTAATATGGTTTATAAAATGACAAAGACAAAAAAATCAGAAACAACATATGAAGCCAAGGACATTTATGTTCTGGAAGGATTAGAGCCGGTGAGAAAGAGGCCGGCAATGTATATTGGTTCTACCGGGACTGATGGCTTGCACCATTTAATTTGGGAAGTAATAGATAATGGTCTTGATGAATGCATGGCCGGTTTTGCCAATGAGATTAATTTAAAAATTCTTCCTGAAAACAGAATTGAGTGCTCGGATAACGGCAGGGGCATTCCGGTAGATGTTCATCCCCAGACTAAAAAATCCGCTTTGGAAACGGTAATGACTACTTTGCACGCGGGAGCCAAGTTTGGAAGCAAAGCGTATCAGGTTGCAGGAGGCCTTCACGGAGTAGGGGTTTCTGTTGTTTGCGCTTTGTCTAAATACTTGAAAGCAGAAGTTTGCCGGGGCGGAATTAAATATGTTCAGGAATATTCTAAAGGAAAGGCAAAAAAGAAGGTTCAGAAAGACGGGAAATGCAAACAAACAGGAACCCGTGTTTGTTTTGAGCCGGACATAGAGATTTTCAAAGAAATTGAATTTAATTCTAAAAGAATTTTAAATCATCTTCGCCAGCAAGCGTATTTGACAAAAGGAGTAAAAATAACTATTTCAGACCAAAGGCAAAAGCCGGCAAAAGATTATACTTTTTATTTTGAAGGCGGAATTGGTTCTTATGTTAAATATCTAACCCGCGGAGTAACTCCACGCCACTTGAACATTTTTTACGGTTCAGGCGAGCGGCAGGGAATTGCGGTTGAGGCGGCTTTTAGATACACGGAAGAATATGAGTGTTATGAAGAAAGTTTTGCCAACAATATATATACTGCCGAGGGAGGCAGCCATTTAACAGGTTTTAGAACAGCTTTAACCAGAACTCTTAATGATTTTGCCAGAAAAAATAGTATTCTAAAAGAAACAGATGATAATTTAACAGGAGAAGATATTAGAGAAGGATTTACCGGCGTTGTGTCGGTAAAAATAAGAGACCCGCAATTTGAAGGCCAAACAAAAGCGAAATTAGGCAATCCGGAAGCAAAAACTGCGGTAGAACAAGTTGTTTCCGAAACCCTGGCTGATTTTTTGGAAAGAAATCCCCAGGACGGCAGAAACATTATTGAAAAATGTATTTTATCCCAGAAAGCAAGAAAAGCCGCTAAAGCGGCAAAAGAAACAGTTTTAAGAAAAGGGATTTTAGAGGG
>JAGMAB010000002.1 GCA_023131055.1 Candidatus Parcubacteria bacterium
GACCTGAATATAAAAGTTGGCGCAAAAGAGGTGTATAAATATGGCGGCAAATTCGCGTATGAGTATAGAGGAACATATGATATAGAAAATGAACCGACCGGAAAATGTGTCAATCAAAACATATCTTCCGGTACATATGTAACCGCAAATGATATATGTAATTGGTTAGGAAAAGGTAATTGTGTAGAGGCGTCAGGATTGCTTCGTATCTATGTTGATTCTGATTGTAGTGGTGGGTTTAATGGTGTTAGCGCACATGGGACTAATGGTTGTACTGGTGGTATGACTGCACCAGGGACTCGGAAAAGCGCAGGAGTTGATAATTTGGTCTGTTCCGCAGATGTTGGTAAGGGTAATATAGACCTGCAAGTTAATGGAAAAATAGAAAATGCGAAAATAACTTTTATCGGCGACGGATTGGAGATTGATATAATCAATAAAGATAATGAATATGATAGTTGCGACCCTTCTTCTGCTTGTGGTGTAAGTCATCAAATACCACATCCTGAACACGCTTTTCAAACCTGGGCAGTAGGCGGAGCGAGAATTTATACTGATAATGGCAGTATAACAGGATATGTAAAACCAATTTCTACTACTCATCAAGGTTATGTAAAAAAAGCATCTTTAAGCGGCGACATAGATTCTAATTGTAGTTTTCCTCTTTCAACAAGGGATCCTAATCCTTGTAATGATCCAGCTACCGGCCATCCGGATTTTTATGTTTATGTTGATGATGCATTATCAGTGAGTGAAGATGATTATATGCCTAAAAGGTGGGAAGGGCCATCACCTATTAATCCTTCTCCATTTAACAGTAATGGTAAATCAAAAGTAAAAGTGAAAACCAATGATTCCGTTACTTGGCTTGGACACTCTTATAAATATATTGGTATTGATACTTTTGCTTTGAATTACACCCTCTCGGTGCCGACGCGGAATCCACAAGTGACGGTTAATGGCGAGACCGTGGGTGGCGCGAGTGTTGGAGAATTAAAAGACCACGAATCAGTAACCTATAATTTAACCAGTTTGACGCAAGGTATAAATCATCTTGATTTTTCAACTGTTGGGCCGGGCAGTGTTTTGAGTTCGCCGCATATAATTGATGGCAGTGTCGGCTCCGGCAAGTTCAACTATATTATTACCGGCGATTTAACCCAGACCATTGATTTGGCTTCGGAAATCAATGAGTATGTGCATACTAATTGCGAAGGCATTGATTGCGTAGTACCTATCAAATTTTCCGGTACCGGGTCAACTATAACCTTTGATACCAGCGGCGCGGCTGTTTTTGGAGCAGATGAGCAAAAGTGTAATCCATTTGGAACTCCGCCGACTATTACAGATCTTCACTCAGAACCAGGTTGTATTTGGCCTTTGATTTCTCTTAGTTGGACATTTTTAGATACTGGTGATGGTATGTCTGCTTATCAAGTTGAGATCTGGGATCATTCGGATTTTACAGGAACTAGATTATTAGATTCAACAAAAATTACTACTACTCCGGCTGATTATCCTGACGGAGCAAGTTTTACTTATGAAGTAGGCGAGCTTCCTATTTCTTCTACTGCTAAATATTATTGGAGGGTAAGGGTTTGGGATAGTTCAGATACAGAATCTGGATGGTTTGATGGTATGGACACAGGCATTAAACTTCTCTACGACGAGCCGAAAAAAGAGAAAAACTGGCTGGCAAACCTTATTGAGATATTCCAGCAACTGTTTAAAACCCGACATTAAACACTTCTTATGGATTTTTTCAAAAAAGTTTTAATTGTTTGTATAGTTTTTTTGATTGGCGGTTTTGCTTATTTTATTTTTTTTGGTTCTGAAAATTCTGAAAAAGATACAACGCCTGAGCCGGCTCTGGAGACAAATCATCTGCCGAAAGTGAAATCGCTTTCTTCCGCTTTTGGCTGCGGCATTCATAATGTGGCGTTTTTCTGGCGATTTTCTGACATAGATGAAAATGATTTTCAATCAGGTTTTCAAATTCAGATAGACGATGAAGAAGATTTTACTTCTCCTCTTTTTGATTCCCAAAAATCAGACGTCTGGTCTTTGATTGAAGCAGATTATTTTAGATACGACTTGCCAAAAGAACTTCCAGAAGCGCAAGAATACTTTTGGCGGGTCAGAATTTGGGACAACAAAGACAAGGTTTCTGACTGGAGCCGAAAGCAGATTTTACCGATATAACTGTTAATTTTCAATTTTCAATCTTTGACAAGGGGATTTTTTTTTGTTAAAATTACTAAAATCAATTATCAATTATTATTTATCAGTAATAAATGATTAACAATTATTTATTAGTAAAAAAATATGAATCAACTTATCCCTTTAATAACGGGCATAATTGCTATTGTTATTGGTTCTTTGCTGGGTTATTACGCGCGCCAGTCAATTGCCAAAAGAAATTATCGGACAATAGAAGCCAAAATCACAAAGAAAATCTCTCAGGCAAAAGCGCAATCTGACCAGATTTTAGAAAAAGCGAAAAAAGAAACAGACATCAGACGGGACGCTCTTTTTAACACTGAAAAGGTTTTGTTAAAAAGAGAAAACATTTTAGACAGCAAACTTTCTGAATTTGAATTAACACAAAAAGAATTTCAAGAAAAAGTAGAAAAATTAAGAGGAATCAAAGAGACATTGGAGGAATTAAAATCCCAAGCCCTGAAAAAATTAGAAATAGTTTCAGGACTTTCCAGTCAGAAAGCAAAACAAGAACTATTGGAAAATCTGGAAAAAGAATACGAGATAGAAATTTTAGAAAGAATGAGAAAATTGGAATCAGAAGGCCAATCTCGGTTTGAAAAAAGAGCCAAAGAAATATTGGCGCAAACAATTCAAAAATGCGCGGTTTCTCAAGCCCAGGAAATTACCACTACCTCTTTAACCCTGCCTTCCGAAGAAATTAAAGGAAGAATTATCGGCAAAGAAGGAAGAAATATCAGAACTTTGGAAAAACTTACCGGAGTGGAACTCATAGTTGACGAAACGCCGGAAGCGGTAATTATTTCCAGCTTTGACCCTGTTCGCAGGCAAATCGCCAAAAAGGCTCTGGAAAAATTAATTGCTGACGGAAGAATTCAGCCGGCAAGGATTGAAGAAAAAGTAAAAGACGCGGAAGCGGAAATTAATTCTCAAATAAAGGAAGCAGGCGAGATTGCCGTTTATGAGACCGGTATTTTAGGTTTAGACCCTAAAATAGTCCAATTATTGGGCAGACTGCGTTTTAGAACCAGTTATGGCCAGAATGTTCTGCTTCATTCAATTGAAGTGGCATTTTTAGCCGAGGCATTGGCTTCGGAAATTGGCGCTGACGCAGCAGTTTGCAAGAGAGCGGGCCTTTTGCACGATATTGGAAAAGCGGTAGACCATCAGGTGGAAGGTTCTCATTGCGATATTGGAATCAAAATTTTAGAGAAATTTCAAGAGGAGAAAGAAATAATATCAGCTATGAAATCACATCATGAGGAATATCCTTATGAATCCCTTGAAGCAATTATTGTTCAGGTGGCAGACCAAATTTCAGGAGCCAGACCCGGCGCCAGAAAAGACACTTTGGAAAATTACTTAAAACGGCTTGGAGATTTGGAAAATATCGCTCTTTCTTTTTCCGGCGTGGAAAAAGCGTACGCAATTCAGGCTGGCAGGGAAATAAGGGTTTTTGTAAAACCGGACCAGATTGATGATTTAGCCACCAAGAAACTGGCTCAGGAAATTGCCCGAAGAATTCAGGAAGAATTGAGATATCCTGGCGAGATTAAAGTGAGCGTAATCAGGGAAAACCGGGTAGTTGAATACGCCAAGTGAGAAAAATCTAAAAGTTAAAACAAAAAACAAAAAAATACAAGTTAAAACTTAAAAGTTTTTGTTAACGTTTATTTTTAACTTTTTTGTTGTAGTTTTGGCTTTTTTGTTTTGTGTTTTGGATTTTAATGGAGCGGGTGAAGGGAATCGAACCCTCATCATTTGGTTGGAAACCAAAAGCTTTACCACTAAGCTACACCCGCGTCGGGGTACCCAGATTCGAACTGGGACTAAATCCTCCCAAAGGATTCGTGCTACCGTTGCACTATACCCCGTTAATTTTTTATATCATTTTATTTTCTTTTAAGCAATGTTATACTAAAATAATGGCTTTTAAGAAAATTTTAGAACAATTAGATATCTTTGCCCAATGCAAGAAATATCATATTTCTCTTTGGCAGTGTCCTCAATTCCTTTTTGTATTAATGGGGCTCGTTATTATTACTACAATAGTTGCTAGTTATTTAATCACCGCGCTTTATATTACTAATCCTCAAATAGTGATTTTAATTATATTTGTCTTAACCGCAATTTTATTTATTATTGCTTTTATTATCAATAGCAGTTTTGAACGGCTGGCCGAAGCCAATAGAATGAAATCAGAATTTGTGGGTATAGTTTCTCATCAATTGCGCGCCCCGCTCACCAATTTGAAATACATAATGGAATTTTTAATTTCCGATAAAACCATAAAAAAACAGTCAGAATATTTTAAAATTATTCAGGAAAACAACGAAAGAATGAATGAACTAATTAATGATTTGCTGATTGTTTCGCGCATTGAACAGGGAAAGATTTTTGTGAATAAAGAAAAAGTAAATATAAAGGACTTGATTGAAAAATTGATTTCAAGATTTAAAACATTTACCAACGCCATTAACGCTGAAATAACATTTAAAGCCCAGGAAAATCTGCCAATGGTTTTTGTTGATTCTTCTCAAATAAAATTAGTCATTGAAAATCTCCTGGATAATGCCGTAAGATATATATCAAACAAAAGCGAAAAAAAAGTAGAAATAAAACTTTCAAAAACAGGCAAAAATCTTTTTTTTGAAATTAAGGATTCAGGCGTTGGTATTCCCAAACAAGACCAGAAATACATTTTTCAAAGATTTTTCAGGTCAAAAAATGTTATGAAGAACCAAACGCAAGGAACCGGCTTGGGTTTATATATTGCCAAGGGCATTATTGAAAAGTTGGGAGGGAAAATCGGGTTTAAATCTAAAGAAGAAAAAGGGTCGACATTTTGGTTCACATTACCCATTAAGTGAAATTTATTTATGAAAACAATACTTTTTATAGAAGATGAATCAGCTCTTCAAAAAACCTTTGGCGAAAAATTGTCGCAAGAAGGTTATAAACCCATTTCTGCTTTAGACGGGGAAATCGGCTTAAAATTAGCCAAAGAAAAAAAGCCGGATTTGATTTTGCTTGATTTGATTTTGCCAAAAATTCACGGGCTTGATGTCTTAAAGAAAATAAAAGAAGACGAGGAGATAAAAAACATCCCGATAATTGTTCTGACTAATTTAGAAGGAATAGAAGAAATAGAAAAAGCAATGGAATTAGGAGCAAACGCCTATCTTGTAAAAGCGAATTATAATTTGGAAGAGCTTGCGGAAAAAGTCAAAAAAGCATTGGAAATATGAAGGTAGAACCACAGCAATTAAAGGCCTTTTTATTGGATAGCGGTTCAATCAGCAAGAAGCAGTTTGAAAGCGCGTTAGAAAAGGCAAAAAAAACCAACCAACAAGTTAGCGATGTTTTGGTTTCAGACGGTTTAATCAGCCAGGAAAAACTAATTCAGCTTGAAGCGTATATTTTGGGAATTCCTTTTATTGATTTAGAAAAAGAAAAAGTGCCATTAAAGATTTTAAAAATTATTCCCGAGCCGATTGCCCGTTCTCATAATATCGTTGCGTTCAGAAAAAAAGGAAATAATATAGAAGTGGCAATGTTAGACCCGAAGGATTTAAGAACTATTGAATTTATTAAAAAGACCACTTCCTTAAAGATTTTGCCGCGATTAACCACTTCTGAAAGCATTAAAAATGTTTTAAAACAATATCAAGAAACCTTGGAAGCGGAATTTGGCGATATAATTAAAAAAGAAGCAAAAGGAATAAAAGAGGAGGACGAACTTAAGAAAGCCGCGGAAGAACTTCCGGTAATAAGAATTGTTGAGACCTTGTTAAAACACGCTATTTTACAGCGGGCGTCCGACATTCATATTGAATCGTTGGAAAAAGAGGTTTTAGTGCGTTATCGCATTGATGGAATTCTGCATGACGCAATGACTTTGCCAAAGACAGCCGCGTCCGGGATTGTTGCCAGAATTAAAGTTCTTTCTAATTTAAAGCTTGACGAACACCGGCTTCCCCAGGACGGCCGATTTAAAATTGAAGCCGAAGATTACAAGTATTCTATTCGGGTTTCCATTTTACCGGTTTTTGCGGGAGAAAAAATTGTTATGCGGCTTTTATCCGAAACATCCAAGGCCTTTACTTTAGAATCTTTGGGTTTAAGAGGAGAGGCGTTAGAAAAAGTACAGACCAATTTGAGAAAACCGGTCGGAATGATTTTAGTAACAGGACCTACCGGCTGCGGAAAAACTACTACCTTATATTCAATGATGGAAATTCTCAATAATCCCGGGGTGAACATTTCCACTATTGAAGACCCGATTGAATATCGCATGCCAAGGATTAATCAAACTCAGGTTAGGGCAAAAATTGGACTTACTTTTGCTTCAGGTTTAAGGTCTTTGGTTAGGCAGGACCCTGATATTATTATGGTTGGTGAAATTAGAGACAAAGAAACCAGCAATCTGGCTATTAACGCGGCTTTAACCGGCCATTTGGTTTTATCTACTTTGCATACAACTAATGCCGCGGGCACTATTCCCCGTTTGATTGATATGAAAGCGGAGCCGTTTTTAATTTCTTCAACTTTAAATTTGATTTTAGCCCAGCGGCTCACAAGAAAACTTTGTAAAGGGAAAATTAAATACAAATTGTCGTTTTCAGAAATTAAAAATTTAAAAAAATATTGCGACTTGGATAAAATTAATAAAATTTTAAGAGAAAACAAGTTATTGAAAGCAAATCAGACCTTAAAAGATATTCCATTTTACAAGCCAAAACCATCCAAGGAATGTTCCGAGGGCTATAAGGGACGGCTCGGTATTTTTGAGGTTTTATTAATTACTGAAAGCATTAAAGAATTAATCGTTAAAAGAGCAGATTCTGACCAAATTACCGAACAGGCAAAAAAAGAAGGAATGCTCACAATGATTGAGGATGGTTTTATTAAGGCGGCGCAGGGAATAACTTCAATTGAGGAAATACTCCGCGTCATTATAGAGTGAGGAATTAATTGGGGTCAAACCCCAATCAATTCTTTTCAATCGATTAGAGTATATATATTCGCTGAGATTTAACAGGGGTTTTCCCCTGTTTTTCATTTGACAATCCATATTGGATGTCGGAAAATGAAGATAGATATGGATTTACATTCATACTATCTTCTTTTTTTCGCAAAGCGAAAAAAATAAAATAATCTATTAAGAATATGTATTCGTATGAAGAATAATTCAAAGGGAAAAAAATTAATCTCACTTCAAGAGGCGACAAAATATTGTTCTTACTCGCAGCCCTATTTAAGATTGCGAGTGAGGCAGGGAAAATTAAAGGCAGTAAAGATAGAAAATAATTGGTTCACTACTAAAAAATGGATAGAAGAATATTTACAAAAAATTGAAAGTTTTAATGGAAAAAGAAACTCTTATTTCCAAAAAGACATTGGAAAATTAAAAACTGAAATTGAAAGATTAAAAAAAGAGATAAAAGTTTTAGAGCCGAAAAAAACTTTTCCAACTTCTCCAATTCTTGTTTTAAAACCAGCTCTCATTGCAGCCCTGGTTTTTATTTTGTTATGTACAGGAATTGTTTTTGGTAAAGATTCAATTATTAATTTTGCTGAAGATGTTTCTGAAAACATTTCTGAAAATATTTCTAAAGGGGCAAATATAGCAGGGGAAATAGTATCGGAAATCTCTGTGCCAAAAGTATCTTTACCAAAAGTATCCTTGCCAAAAGTATCTCTGCCAGAAATATCCGGTTCAGAAATTTCAGCAACAGTGTTTGATACATTCAACATATTGATTTCCGAAATCAATATGTTGTCCAATAGGGTTGGAAATAAAGCAGCAGATGTTAGCCAATCTGCCAGTCAGGGTATTCAAACAATTCCCCAAACCATAATTCAGGGCTACACTTTTGCTGATGATTTTGTTGAACAAAAAATTTCCTTGTTTGGTAAAAATATTACTGAAAGATATTTAGCGGCTGATAATTTTGTGGAGCAAAAAATTTCATTATTTGGAAGACAGATGACTGAAGGAACTAAGGAAGTAGTGGAGATGGTCAGTCAGCCATTTAAAAAAGAGATTGTCATAGAAAAAGTTGCCCCGGTTTCGGGAATAACTGAAAAGGAAATTGAAACTTTAAAATCCCAAAGTAAAGAACTAAAAGAAAAAATTGAAAAATTAGAAAGAGAGGGAATTACAGCAAAAGAAATTATCAAAGAAGTTGAGGTTTCAAGAATTACAAGAATTGAGCCGGTGAAAGAAATTACAAAAGAAAAAATAATCACTAAGATAGATGACAAGGAATTAAAAAAACTCAAAGCCCAAGTAGCTGAATTTTCTCTCTGGGGAACTGACATTGAAGAATTAAGAAACATTACCAAGAAACTTCAGTCCAGGCCTACGGCAACATACGCGGCAAGCGCTCCAATATATATTGCTTCCCAGGGCCTTCAGGTAGGCGGCACCGGAACATTTGCTTCATTGGGCGTTTCCGGTTCTGCCGGCATAGGTCATTTAGGTGTTGGCGGTTCAACTTCTCTTGGCTCAACTTCTTCTGATTATTTAACCGTTAACGCCACTTCTGCTTTTAAGTCAGCAGTAACAGCGGAAGCCGGGCTGACAGTCGGCACCTCAACCTTGGTTATTGATTCCCAAGGCAATATCTCCACTACCGGAAACATTACCACTACCGGCACAGGCGATCTTATTATTTCCGGAGACCTTACTATTGCCGGGGCTCAAGTTTTATCCGGAGCATCCAGTTTTACCACTGGAACTTTTAGCGGCGATTTAACAACTGCCGGCAATTTAATTTTTGATTTAGCTGAAGATGTAACCATTCAAACAACCGCTCCTTCAGTAGCCAGAATCTATACTATTCCCGACTTTGGAGATGACGATACTTTTGTCGGCTTGGCTGCTAATCAGGCCTTAACTAATAAGACATACGATGGTTTAAGTTTAACCGCTGAAACCACTGGCTTTACAATTGCTGGTGGAACTACTTCAAAGACCTTAACTATAGATGCAGATGGAACTGCTTCCAATTGGAATACGGCTTATACTTATTCTACAGTAGGCCATCTTCCTTTGGTTGGCGGAACATTGACAGGCAATATAATTTTTGAGGGAGCGAGTGTTGACGAATTTGAAACAACTTTAACAGTTGAAGATCCGACCACTCCCGATAAAACTTTAACCTTGCCCAACTTTACTGGATATGTGGTTGCTAATGTTAATAAAGTTACAAATATTGAGGGAACTGGATTGTCTGTTACAGGCGGAACTCTTAACTTTTCAAGTACGGGATTGACTTGGGCAGGTAATGTAATAGGATTGAGTGTTGGAGGAACAGGAAAAAATCTAACCGCGACAAACGGCGGCATTGTATGGTCAGATACTGACAGTTTAGAGATTTTGGCTGCTGGCAGTTCCGGGCAGATGTTAATTTCCGGCGGCGCTGGCACTCCGTCTTGGACAACAACTACAATTCCGTCAACCGCGGCTTCCGGTTCTATTCTTGCCGCTAATTCGGCTAATACATTATCAGCAATAACTTCAACTTCTGGCACAAAAGTTTTAACAAACACAGCCGGAACAATTACTTGGGAAACACTATCTATGACTGCTTCAAGTATTACTGAAACCTGGGCAGGCAGTGTTCAGCAGGCAATTGATAATTTAAGGCAGATGACCGGGCAAATTCGTCCAATTAGTCAGGTGCTGGAGATAATAGATACAGGGAGTTATAGCAATATTGAAGCATCAGGAAATAATTATGTTTTAACAGCTGCAGCCACTTCGGGAAATGTTTTAACAGATGTTATTTCTTCTGATTCAAAACTTCTTTTGTATTTTAAGTCCCTTGAATTAACAGTTATTAATGGCGTTGGAAACACTCACGCAACACCGGTTCAGGTAGAAATTTACGGCAACGCTGATTCTTACGCGACAGCACTGAATGGAACCACTAAATTCACCATAGACCCAAGTAGTTCGCTTATAGAATTGAAAAGAAAAGATATAACTGAAGTTGCCACTGGCGCCAATCAAACCGATTGGACAATGACCGCTGCCGGATGTTTTCCATCTGTTGCCGGCGATGAATACGAAACAATCTTGGCTCAGGAAATCGGGGTGGCAGCTGTTTTGGTAGTGGAAAAATCCGTGCTTGGGAGTTTCGCCGATACAGTAGTTTTGGAAGGCGGAACCGACTATACAGTTGATTCTTCAACCAGAACAGCCACAAAAATCACTTTAAGTTCATCCGCTGCCAGCGACATTACAACAAGTTCAAAACTCCGCGTAACCTGGGTGGCTGATGTGATGAAAATTGACAACTCAAATATCAATACATCATTAAAACTGAAAATTTATCTCAATAGAAATGGCGTTGAAGCAACTCCGGAAATCCAAGAAGTTGCCACTGGCAAATACGTTGAAATGCTGTATGAATATACTTCCAAACCAATGTTGACTGAGAAAGATATTTTACAGCATGACATTGAAACCCTTACAATGGCAAATGTAATTAACGACGCTATGGGCGCCGGCGTGTCAGCTGACGCTATCGCTACTCAAATAAACACCGCGATTGACGAAGGCGTGAAAACCGCCGCAGAGATTGGCGATATTTTTAATACCACTAACTTAACCGCTGCTAATCTCAATTTAATTTGTGATAGTTCTAATATAACATCAACAAATATCAAAGCGGTTTTGGATAGCGGAAATGTAACGGTAGCGTCACAACTTGGCGCTATGTTAGAAGGAACATCACTAACAGCAGCTAATGCAGCAACTGTATGCAATGAAAAGTACACGGATGCACAAAAAGCAGCGGCATTCGATAATGCAATAATGTCAGCTGCAAGAATAGCAGCCGTTTGTAACGAAGCAGGATTTACCGCAGCGAACAAAGCATTAGTATTCAACGAAGCAGGATTTATTGCTGCGAACAAAGCATTAGTATTCAACGAAGCAGGATTTACCGCAGCGAACAAAGCATTAGTATTCAACGAAGCAGGATTTATTGCTGCGAACAAAGCAGGTGTATGCAATCACACTAATCTCACAGCAGCAGTATTAAATGCAATCTGTGATAACGCAAATATATTATCTGCAACGATAAAAGCGATTCTTGATACCGGGGGAGTTACAGTCGCTTCTCAACTTGGCGCGATGTTAGAAGGCGCGCAACTAACAGCGGCGCATGGTGGCGCTGTTCTTAACGCGAAATATTCTGACGCGCAAAAGGGAGCTGCTCTGGCGAACGCTATTATGTCAACAGCAAGAGTAGCATCTTTGCTTGAAATAGCGGATTTGACAGCAGGAGTCGCGGGCACAATTTGTAATGCTGCTGAATTCACAGCGGCAAATCTAAACGCAGCTTGCGACCATGTAAATATGAGTTCTGCGCGGATAAAAGCAATATTAGATACAGCCGGCGTCACAGTAGCATCACAACTTGGCGCGATGTTAGAAGGAACCCAGCTAACCGCAGCCAACGCGGCAACTTTCTGCGAAGCAGGAACTGTTAACGACGACCAATTAAACGCTGCCTGCGATAACGCAATAATGTCATCAGCCAGAATCAAAGCAATTCTTGATGAAGGAACAGTTATTACAGCAGGACATTTAGGCGCGATGCTCGAAGGAACGCAGTTAACAGCGGCGCACGCGGCAACTTTCTGCGAAGCAGGAACTGTTAACGACGACCAATTAAACGCTGCCTGCGATAACGCGATAATGAGTTCAGCGAGAATTAAAGCAATCCTTGATATAGGAACAGTTACAACAGCAGGTCATTTAGGCGCGATGTTAGAAGGCGCGCAACTAACCGCGGCCAACGCGGCTAATGTTTGCGAGAACAAATACACAGATGCGCAAAAAGCCGCTGCATTTGATAACGCTATTATGACCGCGACTAAAGCCGCCTCTATTTTAGATAATACAAATCTCACTGCTGATAATACTCAAAGTATAATGAGAACAATGAGCAATTACACCAAAATTATTGACATTATTGTTGATGACGCTTCTGACACTACTATTTCTTCTAATACCTCTGTTTCTAATGAAGTCAAGCGCTACGGAGACCTGACTATTAACAGTTCTATTACCCTTACCTTAGATGCTGCTCATAACAGAAAGGTAGTTATTGCTAAGAATGTGATCAATAATGGAACAATCAGCAAGGTCAATCTCGCAAATAATGCTGGTGGTGGATTAATTATCATTACTAAAAATTGGGATAATAATAATCTTGTAAAGGCTGATGGAGAAGGAACCGATTCTATTGGTGCGGCTGGAGCAATTGCTAGGATAGGAACAGATGCGGTGGGAACTGGAGGCGATGGAGGGAATTCGTATGGGCCTTCTGGTGCCGCAGGTAATCCCAATGGTGGCGGCGGTGGAGGTGGAGCTTTCGGATCCGATCCTACCCCTGGTGGTTCTGTTTCCTATACTGACTATACCGCTGCTTCCCTTTATCAAACCTTTCGCAATGCAACTATTGACTGGTGGCTTGCCAATGTTGGCACTGTTAAAAATCCTATTTCTCCTCAATCTTTTCCCAATATCTATGGAGCAAGCGGGGGAGATAGAGGGTATCATAATGCTGATTTCTATGGGGGCTACGGAGGTTCTGGTGGAGGGGAAATTATTGTTCTTTCTGATGTTTTTGACAATACTGGTGGGACATTAAGAGCAAACGGTTCTAATGGGGGAGACGGTCATACCGCGAACTGCAGCTATTATGCCGGTGGTGGAGGTGGTGGCGGAAGTGGTTTGATCTATGGTTTATATCGTTCTACTTTGACCGCCGCTGGAATTCTTACTGCCAGCGGCGGGAGTGGTGGTAATGGCAACTGTTGCCATGTAGGTGGTGTCGGAGTTGCTGGCACTGCCACAACCTATTCAGTCTCTGGAGGTTAGTATTATAAGAAAACGGGGTCAACTTTGTTTTCGAAAAAGAGAATGTCAATCCTAAACCATAAAAAATTGAAAAAACCGAGAATTCACAATTATCTACTTGACACCTAAAATAGTAATGCTAAAATAGGGATATATGCAGAAAATAGAAAAGAACAAAATCATTCAACGGGAAGTTTTTCCTAAAATTGTCGCTCATCTTGGAAAACCGGAAATAACCCTGATTACCGGGGCAAGGCAAACCGGCAAGACAACGCTTTTAGGAATGCTTAAAGAACGGCTGATCAAAGAAAAAAAAGTTGCTTCTGAAAACATTTTTTACTTTAATTTGGATATTGTAAAGGATTGGGAGTTTTTTCAAGACCAGACAAAGTTTATAGAATTTCTCAAAGACCGAAGCCAAGAGCAGAAGATTTATGTATTAGTAGACGAGGCGCAGAGAGTTCCGAATTGTTCTCGATTTTTTAAAGGCGTTTATGATTCAGATTTAAATGTTAAATTGGTCCTGACCGGCTCAAGCTCATTGGAATTAAAAACACGTTTTCAGGAATCATTAGCCGGCAGAAAACAAGTTTTTCATCTTTTTTCTTTTTCTTTTACCGAATTTTTACAGGCAAAGGATAAAATATTAGCCGAACTATTAGAAAAGAAATCTAAAATATCCGAAATTTCCAAGAAGCAGATTTTATCCTTATTTAAAGAATATGTTATTTGGGGCGGTTATCCGCGAGTAGTTCTTTCTTCAACCAATCAAGAAAAATCAGATGTTTTGTCTGATATTTATTCCAGCTATATTGAAAAAGACATTGTTGGTTTATTGGAAATAAAAAATCGGCTGAAATTTTCTGATTTAGTGAAACTTTTAGCCGGGCAAATAGGACAGCTAGTTAATATAAGCGAGTTGTCTAACTCATTAAATTTAGACAGAGAAACAGTGGAAAGATATTTGAAAGCGCTGGAAGAGACATTTATTATCAGTCCTTTAATCCCTTATTTTAAAAATCCTCGCCAGGAAATAGTAAAACAAAATAAAATATATTTTAATGATACTGGAATTAGGAATTACGCTTTGGATAATTTCTCATTGCTTTCCGAAAGGCAGGATGCGGGATTGGTCTTAGAAAATACTGTTTTTAGAGAAATTTTGCTTTCTTTGTCTTTATTTCAAAAGATTCGTTTTTGGCGGACAAAACAGGGAGCTGAAGTTGATTTTTTAATTTTGAAAGGAGAAAAAATAGTTCCGATAGAGGTAAAATCAAAGATAAGAAAACCAGTTATTTCTTTAGGTTTAAGGAGTTTTATTGAAAAATATGTTCCAGAAAAAGCTTTTATAGTTAATCTATCATTAGAACAAGGAGTAAAAATTAAAAAAACAAAAGTTGATTTTATTTATCCTTTTGAGATTCAAGGAAAATGTCAATCCTAAACCATAAAAAATTAAAAAAACTACTCTTTGCCTTATTTATTATAGGAGTGTTTTGCTTTTCCTTGGCTGATTTTAGTTACGCTAAAACCGAGCAGGAATGGTTGTCTGAAATCAACCAACTTTTAACCGAGTCCAAAGAAAATTCTGATTTACCTAAAGATAAACAAGAATGGCTGTCTGAATTAGAACAAGTAGCGAAAGAAGAAACAGAGAAGAGAGCTGTTGAGATAGAGTGCCTGAAAAATCCAGAAACCTGCCCTGTTGCTTTAGAATCTCTATTGATTGATAAAAAAGGAAACATTGAAGGAGTTGAGGAATTTGATTTACAATTTGAACATGCGTCTTTATTTGAAAACTTCACCCAAAAATTAAAACAAGCCCTGGTTTCGCTCGGGCTTGTTGTTGAAAATGGAATTGCTCAAGTTAAAGAATTAATGGCTGATAAAATCACTGCTACCGAAAGGATTGTCGCGCCTGTTGGCCAGTTTGAAAAAATTGAGATGCGAGATAAACTTACTGGCGAGATTTACTGCACTTGGATTGAAAACAACGAGTGGATAAAAGTCAAAGGCGAGTGTGGAATGTTCGGGGTCAAACCCCAATCAATTCCCCCAACAGAACCAGAGTCAGAAGAATTACTAACACCAGCGGAACCAGAAGTATTGACTGAGCCAGAACCTCCAGTTGAGGAGGAACCGTCAGTAGAAACTGAGGAATTGCCGGTTGAAGAGCCAGCGGTTGAACCTATGATAGAAGAACCAATTGAGGAACCAACAGAAGAACCAATAATTGAGGAAGAAATAATTAGTGAAGAAGAACTACCGGAAGAACCACAGGAATAAATTTTCAATTAACAATAAAAAATTTAAAAAAACTGCAAGAAAATTTGACAAATACAAAATATCAGATAAAATGTATTTAGGGATAAAGAATTATTAAAATTATCTTAAAATGAGTATTATTAGAGATTTAACCCTAAAAATCCAAAAATATTTAGATAGAGACGAAATCTTGCTTATTATTGGAGCAAGGCAGTCCGGAAAAACAACTCTCTTACATCAAATAGAGGATATTTTGAAAAAGCAAAACCAAGCCAATTATTTTTTGAATCTTGAAGACCCGGATTATTTATCCCTGCTTAATCAATCTCCCAAAAATCTATTTAAAATTTTTTCTTTTGATTTGAAGCAGAAAACTTTTATTCTTATAGATGAAGTTCAGTATTTAGACAACCCTTCTAATTTTTTGAAATATTTTTACGATGAATATTATGGCAAAATTAAAATAATTGCCTCCGGCTCATCGGCGTTTTATCTTGATAAAAAATTTAAAGATTCTTTGGTAGGCAGGAAAAGAATTTTCCATCTTTTCACCCTTTCTTTTAGAGAATTTTTGCGGTTCAAAGATGAGAATCAACTCAGCCAAAAAGATTTCCAGAATTTAAGTTTACAGGAGCGAGAGAAAATCATTCTTTATTATCAGGAATACATCACTTTCGGCGGTTATCCGAGAGTTGTCTTAACTCCCTTAAAAGAAAAAGAGGAGATATTAAGAGATATCGCTTATTCCTATATTAAAAAAGATATTTACGAGGCAAATATCCGTCAGGACGAAGTTTTTTATAAATTATTTAAGATTCTCGCTTCGCAAATTGGAAATTTAGTCAACAGTTTTGAACTTGCTTCTACCTTAGGAATTTCCAAAACAGCCATAGATAACTATCTCTACGTAATGCAGAAGTCCTTCCATATTCGTTTAATCAACCCCTTTTTCAAAAATTTAAGAAAAGAATTAACAAAAATGCCAAAGGTCTACTTTTTGGATTTAGGAATAAGAAATTTCTTTCTTAAAAATTTCAAACTATTTCAGGAAAGGGAAGATAAAGGTCCTTTATTAGAAAATGCTCTTTTTAGACAACTGATAGAGAAATATAATTTTGACGAAATAAGGTTCTGGCGGACTATTCAGAAGCAGGAGCTAGATTTTATTATTGATGAAAAAATGGCTTTTGAGGTTAAAGTTCAACCGGATAAATTTAAGAAGAAAAATTATAAAGTATTTTTAGAAAACTATCCTCAGATAAAATTTTCCATTGTTTCTTTTGATACAAAAGAAAAATTAGTTGCTTCGCATCAAGTTTTTGAAATCTATCAAATATAAGAGTGCCTATCCCAAACCATAAAAAATTAAAAAAACAAAAGTTGATTTTATGGAAAAATAGTGCAGAGTCCCGACCTCTGTAAAAATTTAAACTCCTCTGTCCAGGAGTTTTTAATTATGTTAAGATTAAAAAATGCCAAAGTATTTTTACACGGCTAAATCTCTAAAAGGGGAAAGTAAATCAGGAACTTTGGAAGCAAAAGGCAAATATCAGTTGGCAAAAACCCTGCGTAATCAGGGTTTGATTTTAATTGAAGCAAAATCCATTTCCACTGCTTCTCAGAAAAAAAAGTGGTGGGAGGCTTTTTTAAACCGCGTGAGTTTGGAAGAGAAAATGTTCTTTACCAGAAATTTACAGGTAATGATTGGCGCAGGTCTTTCTTTGCCAAGGACTTTAGATTCTTTGGCTAATCAGTCAAAAAATAAGAATTTTAAAAAAAACTTGTTGGATATAAAAGAAAAAATTACTAAAGGAACAAGTTTTTCTGACGCTTTAGCCTGTTATCCTGAAATCTTTTCAGAGCTTTTCCGAAATATGATAAAAGTAGGCGAGGAAGCCGGCACTCTGGAACAGGTTTTGAAAACTTTAACGTTGCAGATGGAAAGACAGCACAAATTATCGTCAAAAGTAAAAGGAGCAATGCTTTATCCCGCGGTTATTATAACGGCAATGCTTGGAATTGGGGTTTTAATGTTAGTTATGGTTGTGCCAAAAATAAGCAAGATACTTGAGGATTTAAACATAGAATTGCCGATGACTACTCAATTTATAATTGGTTTAACTGATTTTTTAATTACAAAATGGTATTTGGTTATTTTAATTCTTGTTTTCTTTCTTTTTTCTTTTTGGCAGTTTATTAAAAACAAAAAGGGAAAAGAAATCATAGACGCTATTTTTTTACGACTGCCTTTTATTTCGCCAATCATTAAAAAAACCAACTCTGCTTTTACGGTGCGAACTTTAAGTTCTTTAATTGCTTCAGGAATTCCTATTGTCAGGTCGCTGGAAATTGTTTCTGAAACAATGGGAAATGTTCATTATAAAAATGCCTTAAAGCAAGCCGCTGAAAAAGTCAAAAAAGGAGAAAAACTGTCTGAAGCGCTGAAACCTTATGAGGATATTTATCCATTAACCGTAATCCAGATGATTGCCGTGGGAGAAGAAACAGGCGAAACATCGGGAATTTTAGCGAAATTGGCTGATTTTTTTGAAGAAGAAGTAAATAGAATTACTGATAATTTCAGTTCGGTGATTGAACCGATTTTAATGATTGTTGTCGGGATAGCGGTAGGTTTTTTCGCTGTTTCAATGCTTCAGCCAATGTATTCAATATTAGGAGGAATATAAACAATTATGAAGGGGTTTACTCTTATTGAATTATTAATAATAGTTGGGACTTTAATGGTTTTAATCGTGGTTGCTGACACAACCATTAGTCTTTTTGAACAAGAATCAGATTTAAACAATTCTGCGGAACAAATTATTAATGTTTTGAGATTAGCTCAAAATAAAACCTTAACTTCAGAGCAAGATACTCAATGGGGAGTTTATTTTGAAACCGATAAATATGTTTTATTTAAGGGTTCAGACTATAATCCTTTGGAAACTGATAATGAAATCCATAATCTCTCAAAAATAGTTGAAATTTCTAAAATTGCTTTGGAGGGTTTGGGTTCAAAAATAGTTTTTGACAGAGTGATTGGCTCAACTAATCAATTCGGTGAGATTTCTTTAGAATTAAAAACAGATACATCTAAAACAAAAAGTATTTATATTGAAAATTCCGGCCAAATAGGATTAACCGAACCTTCAACTCCTTCTAACATTGCCAGAATAAAAGATTCCCGCCACATTCATTTTGATTTAGGCTGGTCTATTCAAGATGCCATTACTTTAAAGTTTAAATTTTTAGGTCCTGAACCGGACCAAATTGAAACGATTGATATGGCTGATTATTTTGATGTTAGCAAAACAGAATTTGATTGGTCTAATGAAGATACGCCTTTTGTGGTAAATGGTTTCAATCAAGTTTTTCGCATTCACACCCATTTTCTTGACGCTTTTAATACCATTCTTTGTATTCATCGTGATAGAAACAACAACAAGAATAATGAAGAGGTGCTCATTTATATTATTGATGGAGGAATTGAGAAAGACATTGTTCATTATTCAGCCGATGTTGATGATACTGTAGAAAAAGGTTTTTATGTTTTTAATACAATGGAAACACAATAAAAAAGGAATTGCCGTCATAGAAATTTTGATTATTATTGTTATTATTACTACCGCGTTAACCGCTCTTTTAGGTTTGGTTGCTTTTTCTTTAAGAGCGTCTGTTTTAATTAAAGAAACAACTCAGGCAAAGAATATTGCCGAGGGAATAATAGAACAAACGCGAAATTTCAGAGACGGAACAATTTGGGACACTGACGGGCTTGGCGTTTTATCCACAGGGATTATTTATCATATTGAAAAAACAACAGATGCGTTGCCGAAATGGCAAATAGTTGCCGGGGAGGAAACAATTGACGGTTTTACGAGAAAAGTTATTTTTGGAGAGGTTCAAAGAGATGGAGATGATAATATTGTTGAAACAGAAGGAACTATTGATTCTGACACTAAAAAAATAACCGCTGCTGTTTCCTGGCAGACAAAAGGAAAAACCCGTCAAATAGAAATCATAACTTTTTTAACCAATTGGAAACAATGAGAAAAGGATTTACATTAATTGAAACTTTAGTTTATGTAGCAATATTGGCAATTGTTATTTCAGCGGTTTTTTCTTATTTTTTTTGGACTGTTAATTCTAATATTAAAACCAAGGCAATGCGGGAAACCTTGGATAACGCCAGAAGAGCTATGGAAATAATAACCCATGAAATAAAAGAATCAGAAAGTATTTATATTCCAACCAGTGTTTTCGGTTCTCATCCAGGCCAGATTTCTTTAGAAACAAAAAAATACCTGCCGGAAGGAGAGGTCATTACTTATATTGATTTTTTTCTTTGCGAAGATAAAATCTGTTTTAAAAAAGAATCTCAAAATGCAATCGCTTTAACTTCTAACAGAGTAAAAGTAAGTAAATTGGAATTTAATCAAGTTGCCACTGATTTGCTTTACCCTTCTATTCAAATTGAGCTAAAGGTTGATTATAATACCTTGGCTGATAAGCCGGAATATCAGGCGTCAGTTGAACTTTTTTCTACCGCTTCTTTAAGGTCTTTTTAAAATGTTAAAAAGAGACAAAAATCAAAAAGGGTTTGCCGCGTTTTATCTTACTGTTTTAATTTTAGCAGTTGTTTTTACTATTGGTACAAGTATCTCTATTTTAATTTATGGGCAGGAAAAAATTTCCAGAAATATTGTAAGAAGCAGTCAGGCATATTATACTGCTGAAGCGGGAATTGAAGACGCGCTTTTACGTTTAGAAAAAAAACTTAATTGGTCAAGCCCTTATCTGTTAAACATTGGCAATAATATTAGCGCTATAGAAATATCAGATATTATTGGCGGTTCAAGAGTTATTACAGCGAAAGGAAGCGCGGGAAATCAAGTTAGAAAAATAGAAGTGTATTACGGGATAAAAACAGGTAAGACTGCTTTTCGTTACGGGGTTCAGGTTGATGAAGGGGGAATTGTGATGCATAACAATAGCGAAATTAAAGGAAATATTTTTTCAAATGGCAGTATTGTAGGCGCAGGCGTAATTACCGGCGATGTTGTGGTGGCTAGCGCCAGCGTTGTTTATGGAAACAATGAAATCAATGGTTTAGAAATTGGAGAAGAAAGCGGCGCGGATGCTTATGCGTATTCTTGTCAAGATTGCGAAATATGGGGGAAACTTTATCTAAGCGGGGGTAGCGCCGTAAATTGTACGGCAGATGAAATAATTACTGAAACTGAAACAATAACAAAAAAGGATTTGCCAATTACCCAGGAACAAATTGACGGCTGGGAAACAGAAGCTAGTTCTTCTGAAATTTATATCGGAGATTATGTAGTTTCTGGCGGAGATACTGAATCTTTTGGGCCTCGCAAGATTGAAGGTTCTTTAACAATAAAAAATAACGCTGTTTTAATTATGGAGGGTACTATTTGGGTTACAGGGCTTATGACTATAGAAAATAACGCAGTTATTAGATTAGATCAAGCCGCCTATGGTTCAAAAAGCGGGGTTTTAATCGTTGATGATGGAAAAATTATTGTTGAGAACGGCGCTGAACTTTTTGGCTCCGGCGAAGAAAGCAGTTATCTTATGCTCCTTTCCACCAATACTTCTCAAATTGAGGAGAGTCCGGCTATTGATATAGGAAATAATTCCATAGGCGCAATTTTTTACACCAATAAAGGTTTAATAGTTCTAAATAATAATATGGAAGCGAGAGAGGTTACGGGCTATAAAATTCTTCTTAAACCCAATACGGTAATAGAGTACGAAACCGGCTTAATGCACGTTTTTTTTACAAGCGGGCCCGGTGGTTCTTGGGAAGTAACCAGTTGGAAAGAAATAGAATAAAAGAGTAAAATGAAAATAAAACAATGTTTAATTTTTTAACATTAAAACAAGAGGCGTTTGGATTGGACATTTCTGATTTATCTTTAAAGCTCATAAAACTTAAAAGAAAAGGAAAGTTTTTTGATTTGGCTTCATTCAACGAGGCAGACATTAAACCGGGAATAATCAAGCAAGGAGAAATTAAAAAAGAAAATGACTTGGTAAAAATTATTAAAGATGTTTGTTCTAAAATAAATGGAGAAAAACTAAAGACAAAATATGTTGTTGCGTCTTTGCCGGAAGAAAAAGCGTTCTTACAAGTAATTCAAATGCCCTTAATGTCAAAACAGGATTTGCAGTCAGCTGTTGTTTATGAGGCGGAAAATTATATTCCTTTGCCGATTGAAAAAGTTTATTTATCTTCTCAAGTTATTTCTCCTGTTAATAACCGTGAAAATCATCTTGATGTTTTAATCGCCGCTTTGCCTAAAACAACGGTTGATGCTTATGTATCTTGTCTTAAAAAAGCCGGACTTCAGCCAATTGCCTTGGAAGTTGAGTCATTGGCTATTTCTCGGGCATTAATAAAAAATGAAACTGCTGTTTCTCCGGTTCTCTTGATTGATTTGGGAGCGAATAGAACCGGTTTTATTGTTTTTGCCGGTAATTCTTTGAGGTTCACTTCCTCTATTCCGGTTTCTTCCCAAAGTTTTACTAATATTATTTCTAAAACCTTAAAAGTAAATTTGTCTGAGGCGGAAAAATTAAAATTACAATATGGCTTAAAAGAAAAAAAGGTTTTTGACGCCTTAATTCCGGCATTAGTTGATTTAGTTGAACAAATTCAAAAATATCTTGATTATTATCAAACCCACGCTTCTCACATAAAGAAGATTTTTCTTTGCGGCGGCGGCGCCAAACTAAAAGGTTTTACTGATTTTCTTTCGGATAAATTGAAAATTACGGTTGATGTCGGCAATCCCTGGATAAATATCCTGCCGCATGATTTTTTAATACCAAAGAAATTGCTGATTTATAAAAAAGAAGAATCGCTTAGATATACTACGGCTTTAGGCTTGGCCATAAGAGCAATCAAAAAAAATGATTAATCTTTTACCGTCTCAATATAAAAAAGAATTAAAGCAAGAGGAAAGTTTGAAGATAATAGTAATTTTAGGAATTATTATTCTAAGTTTTTTGATTTGTTTTTGTTTAATTCTTTTTTTAATAAAAATAGATATTTCCGAAGAAATTACTACCCAAAAAATTTTTATTGAAGTAAAAGAAAAAGAATATAGAATATCAGAGACAAAAAATTTAGAGAAAGAAATGCTTTTACTCAATCAGACACTTTTGAAATTGAATTCTTTTTATAAAGAGCAGATTAATTTAACTGAAGCATTGGAAAAAATTGCTCAAATACTTCCTTCAAAAGGTTATCTTACCGGCTTTAATTTTATGTTATTAAATGAAGAATATATTGCGGGCAAGCTTTCGTTTTCCGGTTTTTCTCCAACCAGAGAGATTTTACTCCTTTTTAAGGAAAACCTTGATAAACAAGAGATTTTCACGGAAATTTATTTCCCTTCGTCTAATTGGGTTAAACCAAGCGACATTGATTTTTCAGCAACCTTGAAAATAAATAATTTGTATGATTTTGAAAAACAAAATTAATTTATCTTCACCCGCCCAAATTTTAGTACGTAAAACTTGGGCGGGTTTAGCGGTTTTTAGCATTTTAATTATATTCTTGATTGTTTTTGTAATTGACCCGCTTTTCAAAGGAATAAAGAATAATTCAAATGATTTAATTTTCCAGAAACAACAATTTGTTTCTTTGGAAACAAAAATTAAAGACTTGCAGGAATTCAAGGTTTTTTCTCAAAATGAGAAAAAAAATCTGGAAAAAATCGCTAAATTATTCATAAACCCTGATTTGCCGGTAGAATTTATTAGTTTCTTGGAAAACATTTCCAATGATTGTCAGATTCCAATTAAAATTTCAGCGCTTCCTTCCAAAAAAGAAAAAGAAGAAGCGATTTGGCAATCGCTTAATTTTCAAATTTCTTGTTCCGGCGCATTCCCTAAATTTTTGAGATTTCTGGAAAAGTTAGAAAATAGCCCTTATTTAATTACAATCCAAAATGTGAATATCAATGATGTTAATATTAATCTTTCAATAAAAGTTTATGCCAAAGCGAATTAATTTTAAAAAAATTACGGATTTTTTTGGAAAACTGCCTGAATTTTTAGATAAACGCGCCTTTTTATTTTTTTTAGTGTTTTTGTTAATATCTTTGATTTTGGGAAGTTTTCTTTTTTACAAATATAGTATTTTAATTGACAAGGAAAAACCGGATGTTGTTATTGGGGCAATAAAGTTTAATAAACAACTTTATCAGGAAATTTTGGAAATTCAGCAAATAAAAGAACAGCAATTTGAAAAAACTAACTTAAAAGAATATCCTTCTCTTTTCAAAATTGACTGAATAGGAAATTTTAGGTATAATGAGGTCAATCCTCCTCAGGAGGAGGTTTGACCTCAATCAATTCCCCAGTGCTTAGTTATCAGTTATCAATCTTGTTGCCCTCGTAGTTCAACGGATAGAATACGGGTTTTCTAAACCTGAAATGGGAGTTCGATTCTTCCCGAGGGCACCACTAAGAAAAAGAAAATTTTTTAATCAGTTTATGAATAAAAATTTAATACCAGAAAATTACAATTCTCAAAATCTTGTTAATATGTGGCGAGATTATATTGATTGGGATAAACGGAGAATCGGAGAAGAAAATTTTTTAGTAAATCAACTTCGCAAATATAATGTTAAAAAAGTTTTTGATGCCGCTTTAGGTGACGGTTGCGATTCTATATATTTAATCAAACAGGGTTTTGATGTTATTAGTAATGAGATAGATAAAATCTTTTTAAATAAAGCTTTAGAGCATGCGAAATCTGAAAATATTGAACTTAAAACTACTTCTTTAGATTGGCGAGAACTTGATAAAGAATTGCTCGAAAAATCCTTTGATGCTGTTTTATGTTTAGGTAATTCGCTAACATATCTTTTTACTGAAAAAAACCAAATAGATGTTTTAAATCAATTCCGCCGTATTTTAAGAAATAAGAGTATTTTCATAATTGATGAAAGAAATTATCAATACATTTTAGATAACCGAAAAGAAATTTTAAAAGGTAATTTTCGTTATAGTGGTAGATATATTTATTGCGGCAAAAAGGTACATAATTATCCGGTGGAAATATCCGATCAAAAAGTCAAATTTGAAATCGTTGACAAACGAACTGGCAAGAAGGATCATTTTATTGTCTACCCATTTAAGCGTGGGGAGATGAAAAATCTTTTGAGTAAAGCAAGTTTTAAATCTGTTGAACAATTTAGTGATTTTAAATCAGGCGAAGATATAAACGCTGATTTTTATCAATATGTTTGTGTGAAGTAATTTTTTAGTATTTTGTCGTTAGAAAAAATTTGAACTACTCCACAACCGAGTGCTTTTACTTTTTAGTTTTTTGTGATAGAATTAGATAATGAAAAGAAAGACAAAACAAATTTTTAATAGGAAATGTAAAATTTGTGGAAAAGAATTTCATGTTAAACCATATTTTATAAAACACGGCTGGGGTCAATATTGTTCTCGCGAGTGTCAATACAAAGCATACCGAAAAGGAAAATTTGTATATTGCGAAATCTGCGGTAAAAAAATTTGGAGGCAACCTCACGAGTTTGAACAATCGAAAAGCAACAAATTTTTTTGTAGCAAGTCCCATCAAACTTTATGGAGAAATAAAGAGTTTAGTGGCCCGCGTCACGGAAATTGGAAAGGCGGAGAACATATACACCATAAAAGACTTCTAATCCAAAATAAAATTAAGCCAGTTTGTAAATTATGTGATTGTAAAGATAAAAGAGTGCTTGTTGTGCATCATCTCGATAGAAATAGAAAACATAATAATATAAAAAATTTAGTATACTTGTGCCATAATTGTCATCATTTAGTTCATTGTCATAATATTTCAGTATAAATTCATGGTGGTCGTAGTGTAGTGGCTTAGCACAAGAATTTGTGGAATTCTTAGGGGGAGTTCAAATCTCCTCGACCACCAATTTTCACTTTTTTTCTTCTAATTTTGCGCGCAACTCTATTTGTTTTTTCTCTCTTAGAATTTTCAAGGAGATTTCCTGACCGATTTTGTATTTCTGCAGAATAAAAGTTAAAGGATTTTTAAAAGTAATTTTTTCCCCTTGGCACTCTAAAATTATATCGTATTCTTTCAAGCCGGCTTTATCTGCCGCGGAATCTTTCGCTATTGCCGGCTCGCCTAAATTTTCTCTGGCAATTAAAGCGCCGTAATCAACAGGCAAATGGTTTGACTTGGCTATTTCCTTGCTTAAAATTATGTATTTTACTCCTAAAAACGGCCTCTTGATTTTTCCATATTTTTTGACTTCTTCCAAATCATTTCTGGCATAATCTATTGGAATGGCAAAACCAATATTTTGCGCTCCCATAACCATTGCCGTATTAACGCCGATTGCTTTGCTTTCCATATTTATCAAGGGTCCTCCGGAATTTCCAGGATTGATTGCCGCATCTGTCTGAATTAGCCCTCTTAAACTGGTTGCCTTTGAAGAAAAACCGTCAATAGCCGTAATTCTGCGGCTTAACCCTGAAACAATTCCGGCAGACAAAGTGTCTTCAAATTCTCCCAAAGGATTTCCTACCGCCACAACTGTTTCTCCTAATTCAATTTCTTTTGAACTGCCTAATTCCAAATAAGGGAATTTTTTCCCCTGAATTTTTAGAACCGCTATGTCAATTAAAGAATCTCTGACCAAAACCTTGGCAGGATATTTATGTTTTATATCAAGTATTACAGTATAATCTGCTCCATGGTCTTTGACTACATGATTGCAGGTTAAAACATATCCGTCAGGCGAAACAATAAACCCTGACCCACCGCCGATTTTTGTTTTTTCTTTTCCTTTTTTAAGTTTTGGCAAAATCAATTCTTGACCGCCAAGAGGAAAAAGATAAAAACCCTCTATTTTAGGCAGGTCTTTTGAAATAGCAATAGTTATTACCGCGGGACAAACCTTTTTCGCTACTTTTACAATTGGCGATTGTTCTTTCATACAAGTATATTTTAACATATATGCTCTTGTTAGCAAAGGTAAAATATGATAATTTGATAATTGAACTCTGCCCTTGTAGTTCAATGGATAGAATATTTCCCCCCTAAGGAAAAAATGGAAGTTCGACTCTTCCCAAGGGCACATAAGGGCCCATAATCTAGTGGTAAAATACCTCTATGGCATAGAGGAGTCGGGAGTTCGACTCTCCCTGGGTCCACTACTTGTGATTTTTGGGGAGATTTCACCCTCAAAAACTGCTGATTTAAGTTAAAAATCACACCTAATTTAGCGGTTCCAAATCCCTTATTTTTGTCATAGGGAATTCCTTCTGGAAACACTAACTTTTGGAACCGAGGACGCGATTCAGGCAGTAGATCAAACCACTGCCTGCCTAAATTACTAATGAAGTTAGTAGCGTAAGTTAGAACCCCTTCAATATCAAACTGCTCTATCCGGGATTCATCCAAAGATATTTTTGTAGTAACGATTTCATTATCTGTTTCTTCTTTGCGTTCCTGAAATTCTTGTTTGGTATAAGAGCCATCTTCTCTCATCTCAAAAATTCTTTTTCTTTTGGCTTGGATTATTTCAAGTCTTTTTTCATATTTCTTGGCTTCTGATTCAAATCCTTTCCCTTTTTCTTGCCATAAATCCAACACGGTTTCCTTAAACAAATTTAGGAATTTTTCTTTGGGAGTAATTTTTTCTAAATACTGTAAAAATTCTTTTTCAATTGTTTTTTTTACTATACTCTTGCCAAACATTTGGCATTCTTTGTTGCGGCAATGATAATAAAAATATCTGCCGCCATTGCCACGAGGAGAACTTCCTGTTAATGGTGTGTTGCATAAAGCGCAAATTATAGTTCTGCGAAGCGGAAAATTTGGGTTATACCTCACATATTTATTTAGCTGTTTTTTGCCAGTCCGAATAAGTTGAATTTTGTGAAATTCTTCTTTTGTAATCATTGCTTTGTGCAGACCTTCAATTTTTTCTCCGGTCCAAGGATTCACTAAAACACCTGTATAAAAATTCAAGTATTTTCCGAGTATTCTGTTAATAAATTGTAATGTGGTTTCTTTGCCGCGAATAGATTTTAATCCCCATTTATCAAGCAATTTTGATAGTTCTACTTGTGAATATAATCCTTTAGCGTATTCTTTGAGCGCTTTCTGAATAATTGGGAAAATTTCTTTATCCGGTAAATCAGGTTCAGTTTTCTTTTCTCCTTGTTTTTTGAAATGAGAGCATTCATAGCCAATCGGTGGTTTCCATGGGAAAATGCCTTTATTTATTCTTTCTGACATGCCATCAATACAGCGTTGTTTTCGGATGGCATTATCAAATTCTGAGCTGCCAGCTAAAACAGTTTCAATAAATTTTTCAGCAGGATTATTACCAATGGGTTCGGCAACTGAACGTAATGTAACCTTATAATCAAGTAATGTTTTTCTTACATAAAAGTGGTCTTCAGTGTTTCGTGCAAATCTATCAACTTTAGCTACAACAAAAGCGTCAATCTTGCCTTTGTTTTTTCTACAAAATTCTATTGCCCGTAAAAATTCAGCCCTATCAGCTGTTTTGGCAGAAGCGCCTTCTTCGCGAAAGACGGCTAATACTTCAATACCTTTTTCTTTACAGTAATTGCGGCACTGTTCTTCTTGGAAATCCAAAGAAGTTCCTTTTACTTGTTCGTCGCTTGATACCCTTGTATAAATAATTCCTTTTATCTTTTCCATAATACTTAAAGGGACGGTCTGGTTGACCCAACCTGCTTGCTCCGAAGAGTAGCCCATGCTGGCAGACCGCCCCTTTAGGGTCAGCATGGATAAAAAATCTCTTCGGATATGCTACAGGATAGGTCAACACTTTTATTATACAATATTTTCTTTTTTAGATAAAGTATATTTCTGTGGACAAACTTTTTCTTTTGGCTTTTTTTCTTTCTGCCATTTCTCAAAAATGATTTCAGCAAGATCACGAAAACCATCTCGGATTTCTTCTATTTCTTTGTTTGAAAATGTGTCATCGTTAAGAAGTTTCTTTACATGTTCAACACTTAACATGATTGTTTTTAATAACCAATTTATTTAGAAAAAGTATGTGTGCGACTCACTCACTTTTTCTTTTTGATTTCTTTTTGGTTTTCTTCTGTAGTAATCTTAATAGCTTCTGATATGATTTCGGCGATTTCTCCTTCAAGTTCTTCATCAGACAAATTACTATATTCGTGCTCAACTACAATGTTCTCCTTATATCTTCCCTTAATCTTATATGCCTTATCTAATCCGGCATCTCTAGCACGCCATTGATCGTTTGAAAGCAGTTCTTTATGGACTTTAGTTAATAATTCATCTGGCAACTGTTTTTGAATCAATTCTTGCCAATTGTGCGTTGATAATAATTGGCGCGGAGTTTCCGAATAAGATTTAGAATATCCTTCTAATCGCATTGCTTCTCCAATACCAACACCTTTTCCGAGATTATCCGAGATTCTTTTGAGTAATCTTTTATGGCGTTCATTAACCACTTTATGCTTTTTTCTTGGCACTTTTTTATTTTTCTTAATTTTTTTGTTCATTACTATTCTGCTTGTTAATCTTGTTAAAACGCTATTAACAAGTTTTTATACTTAAATTGGTTCGTTTGTTAAACTTGTTAAATTTTGTTGACCAAAACCTTGCTTTTCAAGAAGATAATCAACTATTGATTATCTTCTGAAAGTTTGGTGTATTTTTGAAAAGCTTGTTAGTTTATTAATACATATAGGTTATCAAGCTTTTTTTAACAAGCTTTTTGCTGTTTTTAGATGTTTTTTGATGGTAAAAAATAAAACTTCTTGTTTTGTTTGCCTGTCTTATTTTTGAGTATTCCTGTTTGTGTTAGTTCTTTGAGAGCATCTCGTAAATTATTTTTTCCAAAATTAAGCCCTTTTTTTGTTTTTTCTTCCATTAAATCATTTACTGACCATTCTTTATTCTCTTTAATAGTCGTTAAAATAAAGTCTTTAGCAATATCCTTTGCTTTTTTCTCTTCAAATTCACCTGTATATCTCCAAAAAGTTTTTTTCTTGAAAGGATTATACCAAATATCAACTCCAAATGATTTTAAGTTTTCTGTTAATCGCGCCTTATATTGAGTAATTGTTATGTGTAATCCATTAAAATCAGCTCCATCTTTATCAACAACCATTATCTTTCGGCTATCTAATAATAAATGACTGGCAACTTTTGCTAATATTTCTGTGCTTCCCCGGCTACTTGCTTGCCCGTAGTTCTCTCCCTTTTGCGGCTTTCTATGATGATGAAGGTATAAAATAGTAACATTTGTTTTATCAATTAAATTGAGTAATGTTCGGTTCACTTCTCGCATTTCAGAGGCGCTGTTTTCTTCCTTGCTGTGAGCAGAATTTAGAGTATCAATGATAAGCATTTCAAATTTATTTTTTTTAATAACTTTAACTAACCATTCATAATCGTCTTTACTATCAATCTGAAAATCCTGATTATGAAAAGAAATATCTGTTGGTTTATTAATAACTGTATGAACCCGGTTAGTAATATCATATTCACTCATTTCTAAATCTAAGATTAAAACTTTCTTTTTCTTTGTTTTATAAATATCAAATAATTTCGTGCCTTCAGCAATTGCTTGTGCTATTTTGAGAGCAAATAATGATTTTCCTTTACCAACATCAGCGGTTAGAGCTGTAATAGCATTCTCCGGTATCATCTTATCAAGAATAAAAGGTTGTTTCTTGACTTCTTTTTTAAGAATATCTACTACTGATTCAATTTTTCGTTCAGTTTCTCTTTTAACTTGTTCTTCTATTTCTTCAGTTGATTTGATATCTACCATAACGGATGTATCCCTAAGTGGAAGTGTAATGTCATCCGTTATGAATAAACTTTCATTACACCTCCACATAGGGATAAAGTTATTTTTTAAGTTAAAAATTTAACTGTTTCAACAAACGAAAACCCTTTGGTTTCTTGAATAAATTTGATTATATCTCCGTGCCAGCAGCAAGCAAAGCAATAAGCGAATCCATTCTTAATATAGAAGCTTCCTTTTTTCTCGGAATGAAATGGACATAAAGCAAAATTCTTTTTTACTTCAATAAATCTTTCAAATGAGACCTGCCGTGCTTTTTCAATTTGTTGTTTAGTAATTTTTCCCCTTGTCTTTTTGAGTGGAAATAAAACCAATTTTATTTTAGAAATTTCTTTTATCATTTTATCCAATTCCTCACCCTTCCAAGTTTTTATAATTTGTTTGAAAAACCAAAGGTTAAAACCGTTATATTTCTTTTGAACTCTCAGAAAATCAAGGTAAATTATCTGACTTAGTTTATGAGCTTTTATTTCCATCTCTTTTAATTTTTTCTTCAAATAAGGTCTCACCTCTGGAAAAATCTGTAAAAGTTCAATACCAGAATATATTGGCAAAGATTTTTTCCACTCTTTTTCTAATTCTTTAATAAACGGGTCAAAACATAAATTTTGATTAAAGTTTTTCATATTTTTTTTCGCCGTTTTTGTTATTGTTTTATTTGATTATTCAATACTCAATATATTATTTAGTAGTGCTTTCAAAATAAAATCCACTAAGTGTTTGGCAGTCCGGCGGCGAGTGCGAATATGAAGCCCGCAGTGAGTTTGCTTAATTTCTCGTTACCAGAATATCACCCAAAAATAAAAAACCGGATGTATTACGTAACACCCGGTTGATAAATCTTTGGAATTAAAAACTGGGTGTAAAACAATAATAGTAATTAGTGTTTCAAGGCCCAGTATTTACAAATTCTCGTTATACGAGAGTAGTCATCCACTTGACTACTAGTGGCTTCACTATTCAATTGTATATTTTAATAATAACAAACCCAAAAGATCTGTCAAGGGTTTAATTTATTTACTGCTTATGCTATCTTAAAATTAGAAAAATTAATAGCCTAACCTTCATAGATTTTTTATGAAGTATGGCATAAAAACCCGTCTAAGGTATCAAGCTCCTCGTCAGAGCACCTTAGACGGGTTATATCCCGAAAGGGGTATAGGTAGCGAAAGCTATCGCTGGCGGGGAGCTTTGTGTTTACCCGCAAAGACACACGAAATTATGAATAAGATTGTAAAAACGCTTTACAGAGTTGTCGGTGGCGTCGTCATATTTATTGTTGGCTCTATCGCTTACAGAGTTACAGCTGAGACGGTTCCCGTATTGATTCCATCTTTTGTTCTGATAGGAATGCTGATAGTGTTTTTGAAGTTTACTGGGTTGTGGAATTGGCTTTTTGTGAAAAGAAAAAACAAACATCAAAAAGGTTCTATTCAAATATCAATTTTAGCAGTTATTGTTTTTGGAGTAGTTATCATTGGTGGGTTTGGTTACAATGAATACAAAAATTTTCAGAATGAAAAAATTGAAAACGAGAAATTATTAAGAAAACAACAGGATAAACAAATTCAAGAGATAACTATAGCTCAACAAAAAGAGTTAGAGGAAACTAAGCAGGAGATCGAAAAATTAAAATCCGAAAATCAAGAAGATAGTAAAAAAATTGAGGAATTGGAACAAAAACAGAAAGACGAAGAATTAAAAGCGATAGGAGAAAATTACCAACCGTTAAGCGCAACTACTTGGTATTTTGCAACACATATCGTAAAAATAATTTGTTCTGATGATGACTCGCAAGTGGTTAAAAATGGTAGTGGGACTGTTTTCGGATTAAATAGATTTATAATAACAAATTATCACGTTGTAAAAGATACTACTCAATGCGTTATTGGTATTACTGACGACATAAAAAAGCCACCTTCAAGGTGGTATGATGCGACCGTCGCTTCAAGTGTTCCATCTCTTGATATTGCCACCCTTAGACCAACACTACCGCTCCCAGACGATGTTATAAGGGTTGGCTCTGATTTTATATGTTCTACTGATGATATTGAGCTGGGGGATGAAGTAATAATCATAGGGTATCCTACAGTTGGTGGAAGTACCATTACCGTTACAGAGGGTATTGTAAGCGGGTTTGATGGTTTTCTTGTTAAAACTTCTGCAAAAATGGAATTTGGAAACTCCGGTGGAGGCGCTTTCCTGCAAAAGCCAAAAACACCCGTTAGGGGCATTATGAGTTGTTGGTTCGGTATTCCTACTTTTGTGACTCAGGGCCAGTTAGAAAGTATTGGCAGTATTATCAATTATTCACTCATACACGAACAAGCAAATCAATAAGTTAAAAATAATGGAAAACAAATCATTTAACCTATTTAACCAAAAGAAGGAGTTAGTGGTAGCCGGGAAGAAGTTAGACCCGAAGAATTACCCGGTGCTTTATCGGTGGGCAGAGAGAAATCCGGAAACTCTTACAGAGCGCTTACAAGATTTAGCCGATAAGGTGTATAGCGGCGATATAGTGAGCGCCGCGCAAATGTTAGAGAGCGATTTGGAACATAGTCAATAATTAATCACTAAAAATAGTAAGAGATATTTTTAATTATCATGGATTTTCTTTTAGATTACCGTCAGAGTAGAGTATAATTAAAGACCATGAATGAAGCCACAAAAAAAAATACAAAAAGAGATTCTTAATTTAATAACAAGGCAATTTAAGTTAGATATTGAGTTAGAACACGGAATATCTCATTGGAAGAGAGTTAAAGAGATTGGCAATTACTTAGCTAAACACACTAAAGCAGACCTTAAAGTTATTAATCTTTTTGCTTATCTTCACGACTCAAAAAGAGAGAACGAAAACCACGATCCGGAGCACGGATTAAGAGCAAGCTTTTTTATTAAAGAACTATACAATAAAGACATATTGAATATCTCACAAAAACAATTAAATCAACTATCCTTTGCCTGCGAGCACCATAATAATTCAAAGGTTAAAAGCGACGATATCACTATTCAAACTTGTTGGGACGCAGATAGATTAGATTTATGGAGAATTGGGGTTATTCCGGAACTGTCTTTATTAAATACAGCCATTGCTAAACAAGAAGAAACCATTGAACTTGCATGGAAATTAGGTAGGAAATAAAATTAAAAAGCCCATCGCTGGGCAATTTTTATCTTAAATATTAGCAGGCGGAATCTTATTGGTTTCGTCTTTTTGATTCCGGACAGAAAAATTTCGGCATCTTGCTTTATATTTTAGAAATGGTAGAACAAAAATAATACTGTATTATTCTTACGGTATCTATATGAGGCACTGAGTGTAACAGCTCGTAGCTTCGGCTACAAAACTTTATGTGGGTTTTGTAGTTGAGGCAAAAGGTTGATTACTACGAATAAAATTTATTTAGAAACAACTATGGGAATTTTAGATAGCATAAAAAAATCATTGAAACAACAAAAAAAATCATTAGAACAACAAATTGAAGAAGCAAAAAGAACAGTTCACCTTACTTATTTAGGAGGACACCCTGATATTTCTTCTTCCATGCCTATTCGACTAAAACGAGAGAATGATAATCTTAATTTATATAGATATGGTGGATATGGTGGTGAGAAATTCCTTACAAATATTCCCTTATCTGCTATTAAATCAGTCCAATTCCAACGAGCTGGCAGTCGTTCTTTGGGTAAAGCTGCTGCTGGTGCAATTGGCGGAGGTATCTTACTTGGACCCCTTGGGTTGATTGTTGGTGGAGCTCTTGGTGGTAAAAAAAAGGACGAAAGTGTTATTGTAGTTACTATTCAACATGATTCTATGGAATTACAAATCTTATTTGGTAGCATTACAGGAAAAAAGGGAATAATAGAAAGAAAATATTCTAAGTTTGTCCAGTTAATTAAACCATAGACAATTTTTGAAAAATATTTTCTTTTTTTAAAAAACTAAAAAGAACTGGTAGGATAAAATTAGAAAACTAAAAAGGTCGGTTTTAAATAATTTAATCAAAGTTATAAAATATGACAGAAGAAATACAATCAACTATAGAAAAATCCGAGAAAGATTGGTTAATTACTTTGTTACTTTCAATCTTTGTTGGAGCTTTTGGAATAGATCGTTTTTATCTGGGTAAAACAGGAACTGGTATATTAAAGTTAATTACCGGAGGCGGTTTTGGAATTTGGTGGTTGATAGATGTGATTTCAATCGCCACAGGAAAAATGAAGGATTCTGATGGAAAGATAGTGAAAGAAAAATAGAAAAAGTGGACGATAATAAAAGTCGATCATGATAAAAAATTTATCAAAATTATGAACAAAAATATCCTAACATTTGGAGGAATAGTGAAAAGGAAACTTCAAACTAGTTATTCAAGAAAAGAAAAATTAGAAAAGTTAATTAAAAATTTAGAAGAACTTAAGGAAAAAGAATCAGTTAGTGAGGATAGATATAATTTATTAAAGCAGGAATATAATAAATTCCTCGGACAATCAGAGAATACAATTAAAGAAATAAAGGAAGATTTAAAAAGGAAAGTTGAAGAAAAAGAGAACAAGCTGAAAACATTGAAAGAGGATTTAGAAAATTTAGAGACAAGATCTAAGGTGGGAGAAATTGAACAGAAGGATTTCCAAAAGTCTAAAATTTCTGTAGTAAAAAGGATTGAACAATTAGAAAAAGAAATTCCCAAACTGAAAGAACTTCTTAATTCAGAATTCTCTTCGGATTTAGGCGGGTATTTAGATGTCAAAATAGAAGAGGGAAAAGGATTAGGTGGTATTATAAAAACAGTTGGCATTAGTTCTGATACATTGGATAGAATAAAAGAATTTTTTTTAGGATTGAGTGTTTCTCCTAAAAAATTAGCAGTAGGAATAGGTATGATTATAGCAATTCTTTATTTGATTGTTTTTTCAGGAAGTGGATTACCAGGCAAGTATGTGAATATCAATAATGAGAGCGACATTGTAGAACTTAAAACAGACAAAACCTTTACATCTAAAGAATATGGAGTTTCTTTTTCAGGAAATTATAAAATTAAGGGCAAAAAACTTATATTTGAACTTGATGTTTTTGGAGCATCTTTTCCTACAGAATGTACACGAGTCAAAAATGGTTTTGATTGTCCGGATGGTAGTCAATATAGAAAAGTCAAGGAAAAATCATCTGTAAAAGTAAAAAGGAATTCACCGTCAGCGACAGTTAAAACTTTTTTTGAAGCGATTGAGAAAGGAGAATATTCTAAAATGATAGATTATATTAGTTCTCGTACTCTAATGTCAGAACCGTTTAGCGTACAATATTTTAACGAAATAAAAGAAGAAATGAACAATAAAGGTGGAATTAAGAAAATTGATATTATAAAAGAAGAAATTGAGGGTGAAACTGCTAAGGTTTGTTATAGTATTGAATATGGTAATGGTAGTACCGATGGACGTTGTAATTATTTTATAAAAGAAGAGGGTGCTTGGAAAATATCGGAATAATAAATTTGAGATTTTGACTTTTCATGAATAAAAAATTTACCATTTTAATAATCGGTATTTTACTTTTAGCTATCACCGGAGGAATTTTTTGGTGGCAGAGTGAAAAGGAATTAAAAGAGCTAAATAAAAATTTGCCTGATGGAGTAAAAATAGAGAAAAAAGAAGGACAGTATAAGGTAGTAAATAAAAGAGATGGATACGAAATAAAAATGCCTAAAGAATGGGAAGAATTATATTGGGTTGATTACATTTTTGAGAAAGGAATGATAGGCCACGTCATTGTTTTAGAACCATTTGAAAAAGAAGGGGTGGGAATTAGTTGCATCATACCGGACCCACCAGATGTAAATTTAGAAATTTGGATACAAGATTATTGTGAAAAATTCTTTAAGAATCCTCTGATAGAAAGGGGAAAGATAGGGGATTTTGAAATAACTAAATTAAAAAAGGAGTATTCTATTCGAGGTGGAAAAGAAAAAATAAGTAAGTATTTATATGTGTTTCGACAAAACTCAAAAATTTGTCAAATTGGCGGTGAATCAAAAGATTCTATCCACTACATAATCCTAAATAGTAAATGGTCATTGTAAGTTTAATACCTTAGACAACGACATATAAAATTTAAATCCATAATTCTAAAATTTAGTAGAATAGGATTAACTACATTATTAGTAGCTGCGATTTTTCTTTCTTTAAATATCCCAACCGCAATGGCTTGGGATTGGTCTTGGTTGTCTTGGGTTGAATCAAAAGAATTTAAAATTAAAGAAGATGATGAGAATTTTTTAAAAATTAAAGAGGAATTAGGAATTGAAGAGATATATACATGGACAGAAGAAAATATCATTCGCTCCCCTGAACTGATTACTTTTACTGATCACGAATTAGAAAAAATTCTTAATGAAAAAATAGGTTCCGAAGTTTCAGATTTAACCTATGGAGTTGCTATTTTAGATATTTTGTATGAAAGAGATATAGTTGATGCCCTTCCCGGTTCTTCATGGCACCAGAAAAAGTATATAGATATTTATTTTGAAAATATGTCTAATATAAACTTTTGGGCTAAAGAAGGTCAATTTACGGCTGAAAAATTTTTAGGAGAATGCTCGGGAGTTATTGGAAGTACTATTCTTATGATACCTGATTTGCTTGAAGCAGGAGTTAGCTTTAAAATGCTATCGAAAACATTTAAGAGTAAAGTTTACTGGCATTATTTTCAGGAATGTTCTCAAGGTATAGATAGCGATAATACATTTATGATTGGAATAGAAGTAGGATGTTATCCTGTTGGAGGTCTTCCACGTATATATTTAGACTCGGCAGGAAATTTAAACGAGAAGGGCAAAAAAACAAAGGAATACTTGGAAAAACTATGGAACCAATATGGAGAAGGTTATGATTCAGACTCGCGTAAAGGAGGATTAACAAAAGAGTTTAAATTTCAACATAAGAAGGAACTCACAGAAATTCTTATTTTTGCGATTAAAGAATTACGAGAAGAGAAAAAATTTCTGCCACTTCCTACTTGGGAAGAAATAGAAAAACCCAAATCTGCTGAAGATAAAGATTCCGAAACAGCATCATTAGTTCTGCCATCAGTCATAGAAGAAATCGCAGAACAAGGAGAGAAAGAGCAAGCGAAAGAAGAAAAAAAACCGCCGGCCAAAGAAAAAGATATTTTGTCAGGAAAATATGTAAGCATAGTTGACGAAGATGATTTTGTAGAACTTTATAAAGATAAAACTTTTTACACACCGGAATCTTTTTCTTACTCTATGAAAGCCTACGGGATGGAGTATGGCGCGGAAGCGAAGTATGAATTTTTTGGAAAGTATAATATTCGAGATAATAATATCTTCTTCAAATATAATAAGGTTAAAATTGAATCAGGAGGATTTGAAATTGAGACAGATCTTTTTGGCGTTTCTATCAACTGTACTTTATCTCTTGATGGTTTTGATTGTCCGGATGGAAGTCAATATAGGAAATATGAAAAAGATGAATTCATAGAGCAAGGAGAAAAAGAGCCAAGAGAAGAAAAAACAGAAGGATCGGGGGTCGGAGAATCTGTTCTTTTAAAATATCGTTTGTGTTCTCCGATGAATCAGAAAAAAGAAAAAGTTGATTCTCAAATAGAAGTAAGTTTGGGAACATGGATTGATAAAAATCTTGGTCTTAAAATGAGATGGATTAGTTGTAGAGAAAACGAGGGTATATGGAGTAGTGGATATCTTGACATTGAAGACCATACAGTGATTGGAGAACATCTTTGGGTAGTGGGAACCATAGAGGGTGGTGATGGTTTGATTTTTTATAGTCGAGATGGCGGAATATCTTGGGAACTTCAATGGAACGAACCTCATAAGATGTTTGGTGGATCCTATCCTTTTGTGGTATATTTTTTAAATATAACAGAAGGATGGGTTGGAATGAAAGGTGATTTTTTTTATACTAAAAATGGTGGCAAAAACTGGATATCCAACGATGTGCCCAACGAAGGTTCTTATATAAAAGAATATTGGTTTTATAACGATCAACGGATTGTAGCAAAAACTGCCTATGGTAATATCGTTTGCGAATCGGTTAATGGTGGAGAAAATTGGGAGTGTGATCCTTAATTGTCTAAATGAGCAGTCATAAATCTAAAATATAAAAGAGAATTCGTTAATTATTTGTTTCTATACAAAAGAAGCAATAATGTATAAAAAAGCAGGTATTTCCCCCTGCTTTCTTTATTACTGACAACTAAAAAATAGTGCTATAATTATACAAAAGATAAAACTGTATAAAAAATATGCAGGGAAAATCACTCATACAAAAAAGAACAGGGAAAATTAAGGTCAACTCTATTTTTTTAGAAATAGTGAATAATAAGATAGGATGAGTAATAAGCTATTATGACTGAAGTAACTAAATTTATAAAACAAGAAGCAAAAGAAAATGGTGAAGTGGTAAGAACATGCCCGCTTGTATATGGTGGAGCCTCTGTGGAAGTTAAGCTTTATATCTTTTTCAAAAATGGAAAAATCACGAGGTCTATAAAATGGAGTTTTATGAACAATCTTTTTCTTCCTAAAGATCAATGTCGATTGACTTATTATGATTTTAAAGAAACAATGGAACAGATTTCATTTTGGCATAAAATAGGCAAGGTGCCGATTTTCAAAAATAGTGAGTAGCCATAAGTAATAAAATAAAATAAATCTATGGAAGAAAAAAATAAAGAGAAAAATTATGACTAGAAATAAAATCATCTTAACTTTAATTTTGACGATATTTTTATTTTTTTTGTCACTTTTCTATGTGAGAAATGAAGTATGTTGTATGTTTTCCAGTATTCGACATCGTGGATTTCCTTATCAAATAATAGCAATATCTAAAGGAACCGATAATTGGGAAGAAGCAAAAAAAGTTTATTCTCTTAATGACTTAGAGCTTTTAAATCAGGGTTGGAAATTAAAAATAGGTTCTGGCTTTGATCCACTTTTTTGGAGTATTTCTTTTAATTTTATATTTTATTTAGCCATAAGCAGAGGATTAATTTTTATATTTGAACGAGTAAAACAAAACTATGATCAGAAATAAAAAAATCGCAATCGCAGGCGGGATAATTTTGGTGATAGGGATTTTTATTGGAGCATACCAATGTTTATTTTCAGCGCCGGAAAAAGAATTTGAAATGGAAAGAATTGTAATCAATCTTGGTACAACCGAAGAAGAATTAATTCCCAAATTAAAAGAACAGGGGTATATAAGAAGCGAATGGGCTTTCAAATTTGTGCTAAAAAGAAAAGATTGGCAAGGCAAAATCAAGCCGGGTGGATATAAGGTTTCAAAGAATATGAATGTTTGGATGTTGGCAGAAACTTTTATTAGATTTCGAGACCAGAATTGGATAGTGATACCAGAGGGGCTAAGGAAAGAAGAAATAGCAGAAATAGCAAAGAAAGAACTTGGCTGGATAGATAACACAAAAGAGGAATTCTTAAATTACGCTAAAGAAGGATACTTATTTCCTGACACTTACTTACTTGATGTGTTTAATATTAGAGATGCAGGTAAGAAAGTAGCCAAAAGAATGGAAAATAATTTCAATGAAAAATGCCAAGAAATCTTTAAAGAATTTGAAGAGGCGAATATTCGCAATGACACAGCAATCACTCTTGCTTCAATCATTCAAAGAGAAGCAGCTAATAAAGAACAAATGCCGCTGATAGCGGGAATTATCTGGAACAGGTTGTTAAAACCAATGCCTTTACAGGTAGACGCGACTATTCAATACATTGTCGGAGAGCCGGGTAATTGGTGGCGGCCGGTAACGCCAGAAGAATACAAAATAGAATCACTATATAATACCTATTTACATGAAGGAAGACCGCCGGCGCCAATCTGCAATCCGGGATTAGCGGCAATTGAAGCGGTGGTTTACGACCAGCCCAGCGATTACTTTTACTACTTACACGACAGTAAGGGAGAAATTCATCTTGCCAAAACTTATAAAGAACACAAAGCGAATATAGAGCAATACCTGCTTGAAATTATAATAGGAACAATTACAGATGTAGCATTAAGCGCCAAAGTCATCACAATACAAAACCAAGAAGGGAAGGAAATAAGTTTGGCAATTACTGACGAAACAAAACTTTTTCTAAATAGTTTAGGAGAAAGAGTAGAAGTAAAATTAAAAGATTTCCAGCAAGGCATGGAAATTAGAAGTGCAGGGAGATGGACAGGCAAAAATACATTTCTCCCAAAAATGATTCAGATACAAGTAAATGCAAGTATAGAGCTTCCAACTGAACCACCGGAAATAATCTTTGTTCCCTGACTTACATCAAGGCATAGCTGGCCGTAATAATTCTTTCATTTGTTTTAGTGCTCTTTTTGGATAATCGAATACTTCTTTTTAATCTAATGTTTTTAAATGGTTCGTCAAAGCGAGCTATTTTTTTGTAATTTTAGAGATTTTGTGATAAAGTAATGGCGTTAAAGTGTCGGATTAAGATTTAAATTAAGTTTTAGTTGTTGCCAATTTTGTAATTCTTGTATGATTTGGTTCCAATTAAATTCTATATACTCCACATGGAAGGGAAAAAAATAGCGATAATTGGAGTTGGCGGACGGACCGGAACAATGTTTGCTTTTGAATTGGGAAAAGCTAATAATATTTTGGGCATTAGCAGAGAAAAAGAAGTTGAACAAATCAAAGAAAGAAAACTTTATGTCCAGAGACAAGGCAGGCAGCCAGAATTATTTGAGGGAAAAGTGAGCAGCGATTTTCAATTTTCTTCCGCGGAAGTACCTGACATTATTTTCATGGCTACCAAAAATCCGGTTGGCCCGGTAGTAAAATACTATTATCAAAAAATTAAAGATACTGGAAAATTTCCGGCTTTAGTTCTTTCTCAAAACGGCATTGCCGCAATACAGGACGCTATACAGGCGTTGGAAGAAGTTTTCGGTTTAGAACAAAGCAAGAAAATTCAAATAATACGGCTCAATCTTTTTAACGCAATAGACAGAAAAGAACTTGGAGACAAAATTTATGTGAGTTATTCTCTGCCAATCAGAATTGCTTTTACCAGCGCTTATGGTCCAAAAGACATTCAAGACATTGCTTTTCTTTTTAAGCAAGCAGGGTTTGAAGCCAAAGAATTTCCTTGCTCGCAAGTCAAGGATATGGAATTTTCCAAACTCTTTTTAAATTTAATTGGCATGGCTTCAGCAGTTAAAGGACTTTCAATAAACCAAGGATTTAGAGATAAGCAAACATTCAAACAGGAAGCAGAAGCGCTCAAAGAATATATCAAGGTTGTTCACGCTAGCGGAAGCAATTTTGTTAATTTCCCTCATTATCCGGTAAAACTGCTTGCTTGCTTGTTTTTTTTCCTGCCAATGAATATTCTTTTAATTTTCAGGAATTATTTGGCTAAACTAATAAGCAAAGGAAGGCAGGGAAAGCCAAAAGGCAATTTAGATGAAATTGAATATTACAACGGCGCAGTAATTGATTTGGCAGAAAAAAATAATATACCCGCCACATTAAATCAACAAATACTCAAAAAAGCGTTAGAATTGGAGGCGTGCGAGAGTGGTTGAATCGGGCAGTTTCGAAAACTGCTATAGCTGAAAAGTTATCGAAGGTTCGAATCCTTCCGCCTCCGCCACGCAAAAAACAGGTAATTTTATCTGTTTTTTCTTGCTTAAAAGCAAAAAAAGTGCTATTATTAAACGCACAATATGTTTAATTTTTTCAAAAAGAAAAAACAACAGCCGAAAAATTTTAAAGAAATTTTATGTGGTTTTGCAATCCTGGAAGAAAAAATTGAGAAGATTTCTAAAGAGATTGAGCTCTTGAAAAAGGAAAATAAATTTTCAATAAAGAAAATAGGAGTAATCAGATTTAATCCTTTTAAGGAAGTTGGCGGAGACCAGAGCTTTTGTTTAGCTTTATTAGATAGTGATGATACAGGCGTTGTTATTACGAGTTTATATAATAGGGAAGGAAACAGGGTCTATGGCAAAGCGATAAAAAACAGCCGGTCCCAATATGAACTTTCTCAAGAAGAAATCAAAGCAATTGAAAAGGCAAAATATGAAAATGAACACAAAGACGCAAAATTCAATAATTCGTCCGCCAATAGTAGTGGTTCTGGGACACATTGACCATGGAAAATCAAGCTTGCTTTGCGCCATTAAGGACTTCAAAATTACTGAAAAAGAATCAGGCGGCATTACCCAGCATATCGGCGCTTACCAGATTGAACAGCAGGGCAAAAAAATTACTTTTATTGACACTCCCGGCCATGAAGCGTTTTCAGCTATGCGCTCGCGCGGAGCCAAAGTAGCTGACATTGCTGTTTTAGTGGTGGATTGTTCAGAGGGAGTAAAAACGCAGACAAAAGAAGCGATTTTGGACATTAAAAAAGCAGGAATTCCCATAATTATTGCTTTGAATAAAATTGACAAGCCCGCGGCAGACCCGGAAAGAGTAAAAAAAGAATTATCCAAACAAGACATTTTAGTGGAATCAATAGGCGGAAAAATTCCTTCGGTTGAAACATCAGCTAAAACAGGAAAAGGAATTTCTGAACTTTTGGAAATAATATTATTGGTGGCTGAAATGGAAAATCTGCAGGCAGACCTTTCAAAACAAGCAGAGGGCTTGGTTATTGAGTCATATATGGATAAATTAAGAGGTCCGACTGCCACTTTGCTTTTAACAAACGGAACTTTGGAAAAAGGAGATATTTTAGCCACTTTTTCCTGTTCAGGGAAGATTAAAAAATTAGAAAACTTTCAAGGAATTTCAGTTGAGCAAATCTTTCCTTCAGACCCGGCTATCATTATAGGTTTTGAAAATGTTCCAAAAACAGGCGAAAAATTTAAAGTTTTTTCCAATTTGGAAGACGCGAAAAATTACCAAAAAACGGCTGAAAAAAGAATTGCCGAAGTGTTAGAGATTTCGCCTGACCAAAAAGTTTTAAATTTAGTTCTAAAAACGGATGTGGTTGGCACAATTGAAGCAATTGAAACAGTTTTAAAAAATCTTCCCCAGGAAAAAGTAATTTTAAGAATTTTGAAAGCAGAAGCCGGAGACATAAACGAATCAGACATTAAATTAGCCAAATCCGGAAAAGCGATAATTTTGGGCTTTCGGGTAAAAATGAATTCGTCTGCCAAACTCATGTTTGAAAGGGAGAAAATAAGAGTAATGAATTTTGATGTTATTTATGATTTAGTGGAAGGAACGCGGAAAGCAATGGAGAAAAGAATGGAAGTTGAACAGGTTAGAATTGATGTTGGCAAAGTTAAAGCGCTTATTATTTTTCTGACTGAAAAAAACCGCCAGATTGTCGGCGGAAAAGTGATTGAGGGCGAAGTTAAAAAAGGAACTAAAATTGAGGTTTTGAGGAATGAGGAAAAGATTGGTCAGGGAAAACTTATCAGTCTTCAAAAAGATAAAAAAGACATTGACAAGGTGAGCAAAGGAGGAGAGTGCGGAATACTTTATGAAGGAAATGTTAAAGTTGAACAAGGAGATGTATTGAAGATATACACGGAAGAGCGGAAAAAAGGAGAACTTTGATATGAGTGAACGCATTAGAAAAGTTAATGAGCTTATAAAACGGGAATTATCCCAGATTATTCTTCGGGAAATTGATTTTTCAAAAGGTGTCTTGGTAACCATAACCAGAGTGGAAGCATCTCCTAATTTAATTCAGGCAAAAGTTTATATAAGCGCGCTTCCCGAAGACCAGCTCACAAATGTTTTTCATATCTTGAAACAAAGAGTTTACAACATTCAGCAATTATTGAACAAGCGTTTGAAAATGCGTCCAATGCCCAAGATTGAAATTATGGAAGAAAAAGAGACCAAACAAGCCGGCAGAATTGAAGAAATTCTGGAAAAAATTAAAAAACAATAAATTATGGCACGGTAGCCAAGTAGCTAAGGCATTGGTCTGCAAAACCAATATACATGGGTGCAATTCCCATCCGTGCCTCAAGATTTGCCCGGGTGCTGGAATGGTAGACAGTCTTGGCTTAAAACCAAGTGAGGTTTTCCTCGTGTGGGTTCGAATCCCACTCCGGGCACATAAAAAGTCCCGCTTTCATAGCGGGACTTTTTTATTACTTAAATCATTGATTCGTGGTCAGTAGAATAGAGTAAAATTGAATTTAAGGAAATTAAATTTTAACTTTCTAGAATTTCGATAAAAGTTCTTTTTGCTCCGAAGTTTTTTGCCTCCTCGTAAGAAGCGCACCAAACATCAATATGATAATTTCCTTTTCTCCAGTGCATTCTGTCTTCAACTACAAAAATTTTATCTCCGTAAATTTCCGGCATACGGATTTTCGTTCCAAAAGGATATTTGTTATTTGCCACAATTCCGTCTTTAACCCAGGTTCCGGCGGCGGTAATAAACGGGTCATTGTCTGTTTGCCAGACAGTGCTTGAATAAGCGGTTACTATTACACGGATTTTTTGGACAACTTCAGGCTCTGGATTTTGAGGATTGCTGTTTGCTGAAAGAGTATTTTCCTGAACAAAAAACAATCTTTCTTCAACAGAAAATTCTGTCTCAGTATTTTGAGTTTTTGATTCTAAAATCGGAAAAAAATCAAACAAGACCGCTGAACCAATTATTAGAATAATTAATAATAAGAGATTTTTATTCATTTTCAATCCCGCTTTTAGCGGGATTGTATTATATTAGTTTGTTTTGTGAGTTTGTCAACCCTTCGGCAAATTTAGGGCAAGTATATGGAGCGGGTGAGCGGAATTGAACCGCCGTTGTCTCGTTGGCAACGAGACGTAATAGCCACTATACGACACCCGCGCTCCTGTGCCGCGGGTGAGAATTGAACTCACGACTTCTTCTTTTTCAGAGAAGCGCTCTACCACTGAGCTACCGCGGCGTGATTAAAATAATAATTATCAATGATTATTAATCAATAATTAGTGGACGGTACAGGACTTGAACCTGTAACCCCCGCGATGTAAACGCGATGCTCTAGCCAATTGAGCTAACCGTCCCTATATTTCTTCTTTTTAATTAAAAATTAAAAATTAAAAATTAAAAATTAATTTGGGGGTGCCCAGGGCGGGACTCGAACCCGCACGCTCTTACGAGCATAGAGCCTCAGTCTATTGCGTTTACCAATTACGCCACCTGGGCTTAGGGCTTATTCCCTTTTCTTTAATCGCGCTTTTTTGCCTTTTGCTTCTCTCAAATAATAAAGTTTTGCCCGTCTCACTTTTCCTTGTTTTATTATGTCTATTTTTTCAATTAGCGGCGAATGAATTGGAAAGATTTTTTCAACACCAATTCCGGAAATTACTTTTCGCACAGTAATTGTTGCTGTTAATCCTTTTCCATGTTTCTTCGCCAAAACCAGCCCTTCAAAAACTTGAATTCTTTCTTTTTCTCCTTCTTTTTTGCCTCCCGCGGCCTTGCTTTTTAGCGGGGTAAATGCCGGGATTTTTTGATAAACCTGAACAGTATCACCCGGTCTGATTTTAGGCAAGTCATTTTTTAATTGATTTTTATTGAATGCTTCTGATTTAGTAATCATAGTTTTAATTTATTTTTAATTTCTTTTAATTCTTTTGGCAATTCTGACACAAATTCTTTTTCTTTTCCATCCGGCAGTTTTATTTTCAGGAAGCTTGCGTGCAAGAATTGTCTTGTTAGCCCAACCGGGCAGGGTTGGTTCTTAAATCCATATAATTTATCTCCAACAATCGGACAGGATATATAAGCAAGATGGCATCTGATTTGATGTTTTCTTCCGGTTTTCAGAGCAATTTCTAACAAAGTATATTTTTCATATTGCTTTAAGACTTTATATTCAGTGCTCGCGTTTCTTTTTCCGTTTGTTTGCGGTTCGTTAAGTAAATATACTTTTTGTTTTCTACGGTCTTTAGGGGAGCGGCCTATTAAGGTTTCAATTTTACCATTTTTGGAAGACGGGCATCCAACTACTAAAGCAATATAATGCTTTTTTACTTTTCTTTCTTGAAATTGCTTTTGCAGGAATTCCAGCGCGTCATCATTTTTTGCCGTCAATAAAATTCCCGAAGTATCTTTGTCTAATCTATGAGCAGGTCTGTCAAAATTATCAATAGTAATTCTTGCTGGCTTGTCAAAAACTTTAACATTTTCATCCTCGTAAATAATTTTCATTTCCATATGTGGGCGGTACAGGATTCGAACCTGTCACCTCTTCAATGTCACTGAAGCACTCTAACCAAATGAGCTAACCGCCCTCGCGCGTGTGTGCGCGTGGATGGATTTGAACCATCGGCCTTTCGCTTATAAGACGAATGCTCTAACCACTGAGCTACACGCGCTTGATTTTTATGTTAATTGATTTCTTTTGTCTTGTTTTTTCTTTCTTCTCCGGTTTTAATAATTCTTCAAATTCTTGTCTTTCAATTGTTTCTTTTTTTATAAGCACTTTGGCAATTTTATCAAGCAGTTTTCTGTTTTTAATTAAAATGTTTGTCGCTTGCTTTTCCGCGTTTTTAATAAATTTTGCCACTTCTTCATCAATCCGGATAGCTATTTTTTCAGAATAATTTTTTTGTTCTCCGAGTTCTTTTCCTAAAAACACCATTTCTTCTTTTTTGCCGAAAGAAATCGGGCCCAAAGCAGACATTCCATATTCTTTAACTAATTTTCTTGCCAGTTCCGACGCCTTTTCCAAATCATTTGCCGCGCCCGTGGTAATTTCATTAAATTTTAATTTCTCGGCGCAGTAACCGCCCAATAAAGTGGTTAATTCAGATAAGAACTGCGTTTTCGTATGAATTTTTCTTTCTTCTTTAGGCATTTTTAAGGTATAGCCGGCAGCCATTCCGCGGGAAATAATTGATATTTTTCTTATCGGTTCCGCGTCCGGCGAGAAAGTTGATGTTAAAGCATGCCCGGTTTCATGATAAGCGGCAATTTCTTTCTCTTTTACTGACAAAATATGTGATTTTCTTTCAGGCCCCAATAAAACCTTTTCAATTGAGTCCAAAAATTCTTCCTGAAAGACCTGGTGTTTGTTTTTTCTCGCTGCTAAAATTGCGGCTTCATTAACCACATTTGCCAAGTCAGCTCCGGAAAATCCGGGCGTTCTTTCAGCCACTTCTCTTAAACCGACATTTAAAGCCAAAGGTTTTCCTCGGCAGTGAATTTTCAAAATTTCTTCCCTGTCATTGATATCAGGCAGGTCTAAAACGACTATTCTGTCAAACCTTCCGGGACGCAGCAGGGCAGGATCTAAAACATCCGGGCGGTTGGTAGCCGCAAAAACTAAAGTTGTGGATTCTTTTTCAAAGCCGTCCATTTCAACCAGGATTTGATTTAAAGTTTGTTCTCTTTCATCATGGCCTCCGCCTATGCCAGAACCTCTCACCCGGCCGATAGCGTCCAGCTCGTCAATAAAAATAATTGACTTGCCTGCTTTTTTGGCAGTGGAGAATAAATCCCTCACGCGCGAGCTTCCGACCCCCACAAACATCTCAATAAATTCTGAACCGGAAATTGAAAAGAACGGCACATTGCTTTCAGCTGCCACAGCTCTGGCAAGCATTGTTTTTCCTGTTCCCGGAGCGCCCACTAACAAAACTCCTCTTGGTATTCTGGCGCCGATGCTTAAATATTTTTTGGGATTTTTCAGAAAATCAACAATTTCTTTTAATTCTTCTTTCGCCTCTTTCAAACCCGCCACATCTTTAAAACTAATTTTTTCTTTTGACGCGCCTTTGGCGCCGAATAATTTAGCTCTGGCTTTTGAAAAATTAAACGCCTGCATTGCTCCTGTTTTTGCCTGCCGAAAAATCATCCAGAAAAAGAAACCAAAAAATAAAAGAGGCAAAAAAAGCAATAAAAACGGAGCCAATCCCGCCCACGCGCCTCCTCCTTTTTTTGTTTCAACTTCTACTTTTTTCAGCTTTTCCAAAGACACGCCATAATTTATCAGTGATTGTGAAAGCGCTGTTTCTGTTTCTTTTCGCGATATCGCTTTTGTTTCATCTTGGTATAAAATTGAAAGCTCGGACCCGGCAACAGTGATTTTTTTAACTTTTTCCTGCTCAATGTCTTCAACTAATTGAGTAATGGATACTATTTCTTTTTTTTCAAACGGTTGGAAAAACAAACTAAAAACAGACGATATGAGCAGGAAAATCAGCACAACAAATATAAAATTTTTAATTAAACTATTAATATTTTTCTTTTTCATCTATGTATTTTTATTGGCGGGAATGTTTGGGGTCAGACCCCAAACAATTCCTCATTCACTTTTCTAATTTTAGGGTCATTCTGTGCTGTTCGGGACGAATTTCTAAAATCTGAAAATTATATTTTTTGTCAATTTCCAGCGCCTCTTCCATTTTTATCTTTGTTCCGAATTCAGAAATATGGCACAGCCCTTGAATTTCAGGCGTTATTTCAATAAAAGCCCCAAAAGGATTAAATTTACTCACCTTGCCTTTGATAGCGTCTCCTTTTTTATATTTTTTTTCAATATCCTGCCAAGGGTCTTTTTTCAGGGCTTTCAAAGAAAGAGAAACCTTGTTATTTGATATGTCAATAATTTTCGCTTTAATTTTTTGCCCTATTTTAACAAT